>NZ_JAWDJI010000029.1:0-35316 GCF_032465655.1 Paenibacillus sp. 3LSP
CAACAAGGGGTTATACCCCAAGAGCAAACCACCCGTTGGACGGGTGGTTATGATTATAGAAAACTAACGGAACGAGGAGACCTTATTTCTATTCCTATCAGGGTAAATATAGATGTAACGGAACCAGATGACCTTAGTTGAGCTATAGGCAGCGAAATCGCAGGCATGAGCACCAAATAAGGTCTCTAAGTTCCGTTACAGCGGGAAATCATAGGAAAATCGTTTAATAAGGTCTTTGTGTTCCGTTACGTTAGAAGAACCATTACTTCAAGTCTTCGATCGAGTTGATGTCCATGTAGGTTGGAACGACCAGGCCGGTTTTGACGCCGGTCATGTTCGCGCCGAGATCCTCGACTTGTTCGCCGTATTTATCCCAATAATCCGCATGGGTGAGCGGGAGCCAAGCGGCTGCAGTTGCATCAACGTCACCGCTGGCGACACCAGTCCACATTGGACCTGCCTCGACTTGGAGGGACTCGACGTCATAACCCAGCTTGCTTTCGAGGACATACTCGAGCAGGTTGGTGCTGGCGATTTCCGAATCCCAAGCGACGTAACTCAACTTGAATTTGTCGCCGTCCACCGGTGTCAATCCTTCGGTCCAGCTATCCACGCGGTCGGCATGGCTGTCTGCCCAGGCTTTGGCCGCTTCCGCCGGATCCTGACCTTCTTGGATCGCCGTCATGATCTCGCCCATTTCATCGGAAGTCCACTCGAAGCGATCGAGGAACTCATAGGCAGTCGGATGGTCTTCCTTCAAACCTTTCCGTGCCAGCGTGTGAATTTCTTCAGCTTCCCCGTAGACCTTTTGCGGATCCTCCAAATATTTCAGATCATATTTGGCGAACATCCAGTGCGGGGTCCAGCCGGTAACGATGATAGGTTTTTCGGATTTTACCGCTTTGTCCAGCATCGCCGTCATGGCAGCGCCGGAGCCTTCAATCAGCTTCCAGCCATCAAGGCCGTAAGTTTCAATCGCTTGGCTTGTCGCCTTCATAATTCCGGCACCAGGGTCAATCCCGATGATTTCGTAGTTGACGGACTCACCGACGGCAGCGGCATTTCCGCCATCATTTGCCGAAGGCTCCGGTGTGTTGTTCGCACTGCCGGCTGTGGTATTGTTCGCTTGCCCGCAGGCAGACAACGCCAACATGCCCACTAATCCTGCCAGTACCATGAACTTCCTTGTCTTCTTCAATTTCATCTCAATCTCCCCTTTGTGTTTTGGATTTAAACAGGTTTTGCGTAAAACGGTCGAGCACGATGGCTAGGACAACCACGGCTAATCCGGCTTCAAAGCCTTGCCCGATTTTAAGCTGGGTAACCGCCCGATAAACGGTGGCCCCAATGCCTTGCGCCCCGATCATGGAGGCGATGACGACCATCGACAACGACAGCATGATCGTCTGGTTCACTCCGGCCATCAACGTGGGCATAGCGAGCGGCAGCTCGACCTTAAACAGCTTCTGCCAAGCCGTGGAACCAAAGGCGTTCGCCGCTTCTGTCAACTCGCCGTTCACTTGCTTGATTCCAAGATAGGTAAGCCGAATCGTCGGCGGGATCGCGAAGATCACCGAGGCGATAACCCCAGGGACAACCCCGAGGCTAAAGAAGGTTACCGCTGGCAGCAGATAAACGAACGCCGGCATCGTCTGCATAAAATCCAGCAACGGTGAGATGATCCGATGGACCATTTTGCTATAGGCGCACCAGATCCCGATCGGAATGCCAAACAGGATCGAGATCAAGCCGGAAGTGATCACCAGGCCTAAGGTGTTCATGGTCTCGGTCCAATAGCCAAGGTTGTCGATCAGCAGGAACCCGATCACGGTGAACAAGGCCAACTGCCATTTTCCGATGAAATAAGCGATGATTCCAACGATGGCAATAAACAGCAGCGGATGCGGCAGCAGGAACAATCCGGCGAAAAAGTTAACGATCGTTTCAATCGTTGTGGACAATCCGTCGAAAAATCCTCCAAGCGTCCGCTCCATGGCATCCACCAGCGATTCAATCCACTCGGCTAGCGGCAATTTCGGGATGAATTCCATCTGGGCGCACCTCCTCCTTCAGTTCATGATGTTCTCCGGCGAGGGCTCCCAGTACGGCACCGCGTACGATGACGCCCAGCAAACGATCCTGCTCGTCAACGACGGCCAGCGGCACCTTGGAAGAGCTTGTGACTTCAAACAGGTCACTTAGCACGGTATCCGGAGCCACGCGAGGGGCGTCTGTAATCAGAATTTCTTCCAGGCCAATCCCGGACTTAGCAGCACGGGAGGCGTCTTCGGCTGTAATGACGCCCAGCAGGCGTTTGCCCCGGCCGATGACGAACAGGTTGGAGATGCCTCGTTCACGCATCAGTTCAAGCGCGACGCGGGGACCTTTATCCAACGTAACGGTTTCCGGTCGACGCATGACGCGGGCTGCGGTCAGCACCTTGGACAGGTCGACGTCCTCAATGAACCGTTCTACATATCGGTTGGCCGGGTTCATCAGCATTTCTTCCGGCGTGCCGATTTGGACGAGCGCGCCATCCTTCATCAGTGCGATCCGGTCGCCAAGACGCAGAGCCTCATCCAAATCATGTGTAATGAAGACGATCGTTTTCTTCATCTTCTCCTGCAGCTCAAGCAGCTCATCTTGCATGTCACGACGAATGAGCGGGTCGAGAGCACTGAACGCTTCGTCCATCAACAGGATTTCCGGGTCATTGGCCAGCGCCCGGGCCAGGCCAACCCGCTGCTGCATACCGCCGCTCAGCTGATCCGGCATCTTTTGCTCCCAGCCTTGTAAGCCGACGAGCTCGAGGGCCTGCATCGCTTTATCGCGGCGTTCTTTTTTGGCCACTTTCTGAATTTCCAGTCCGTATTCCACATTCTGCAGGACCGTGCGATGCGGGAATAAAGCAAACTTCTGGAACACCATGCTGATCGATTTACGCCGTACTTCGCGCAGTTCAGCTTTGTTCATTTTGCGGAGATCCCGTCCATGCAGCAGAATTTCCCCCGCAGTAGGTTCGATCAAACGATTCAACATCCGAACCAGTGTCGATTTGCCGCTCCCCGACAAGCCCATAATGACGAAAATTTCACCTTCATGGATGTCCAAGCTGACTTGGCCAACGCCGACAGTTACGCCTTTTTCCTTGAGCAGACGTTCTTTGGTATAGCCCTGCTTCAGCAATGGAATGGCCTGCTCAGCATGGGGACCAAATAACTTGCTAACATCTCGGACTTGTAATATTGGTTGATTCATAGATTCACTCCTTTTCTATAGCTTGAAGTTCCCCCTTCGATCTCGGCTTCGCTTAGAAAAATGCCCAGCGAGGCAATATCGCCATCAATCCGTGAGGTAAGTGTAACAAATGGAATGAAAATTACGCAAAGATGAAAACCGTACGTAAGGAACGTACAGAAAAAACTGAACATAACGAATCAACAGATAGCTCCGATATCCTCCCAAATGCTCCCTAAGCTGCTTCTTTACTTTTGGGGTTGACTTTCTTAAGATAGAATAAGCGTTGAGCCGCAAAGAGCTTAAGCTGTGCGGGCGACGCGTTCACAGCGGAGGTTGTTTTTGCATATGAATAGGAGGTTGCAAGCATGAGCTTGGACCAGCTCACCGATGAGCAACAGGCTTTATTAATGAAGGTACGCAAACGCGTAATTGAGGCGATCGGCCGAAACATGGACTTGTACGGGATCTCTTTGTCTACAGGGCACTTGTACGGGCTGCTGTTCTTTGCTGACAAGCCGATGACTTTGGACGAGATGGGCAAGGAAATGAAAATGAGCAAAACCAGCATGAGTACGGGCGTCCGCACGTTGCTGGATCTCAAAATGGTCAATAAAGTGTGGGAGAAAGGCTCCCGCAAGGACTTATATGAAGTGGAATATGACTGGTACCAGACGTTTACGGACTTCTTCGCGATTAAATGGAGAAAAGCGGTGGAGAGCAATATCCTTGTGCTGCGTAGGTCCATTGATGAATTAACGAAGGTGATGGCGGTGGAGGAGGACGAGCCGCTTCGCAACGTATTGGAAGAAGACATCCGTAAGATGAAAGAATCTGTGAAATATTACGAATGGCTGGACCGTCTGATCGACGCGATGGAAAGCGGAGAGATCTATAAGCTGGTCCCCAAGGAAACCGAATCCTGATAAAAAATATAACGCTTATTCCCAAGCACGTTGGCATTTGCGCAGCGTGGGGAATAAGCGTTTTTTTTGGCGTATCAGTAGACTCCGATGTCATCCAGCATCAGCTTGGCAGCGCCGCCGTTCAGATAGAAGGTCAGGCGCTGGATCCCCGTGTTTGGATCGAAGCTGGGGTTGGCAGCCGCAAAGTCTGCTAGGTTGAGACGATATGTCTGGTAGACCGCTTCGGTTGGATGCTTGTATTTGCCTCCTGACAGGTGGCGTTCCAGCCAGGGATGGATCGTAAATGAAGTGACAGGCAGCGGTTCGATCTCCATAAACCTCTTGAGCGGCAGGCGGACAGAGGTGCTGTTGCCGTCGGTCAGCTCCACCTCAACCTTGACGGAACCGGAAGCTAGAGCGGCATCCGGGGTTTGCTCATCCGCCAGCTCGAAGCTGCGGTCGGTGAGTGAAAAGGCGAGCTCCTCCGGCGGGCCGCCGGTTGGGAGGGGAGCACCTTGTTCCCAGCTTAACGTATAAGCGGACGGGTCGTTGCTGCTAGACTTACGCTCCAGCACGATTCCCCGGGACGGCTTGGTGCCGTTTTGCCGGTTCTTCGCCTCTTCTTCCTTCCAGGTGAGGTTGCTCCCCGATGCTTTCCCGCCTCCGGGAAGACTTAACCGGTTGAAATCTTCATCGTAGCGGGCCCAAGCAGTAAACGTGCTGCTCTCGAAACGATTGTAATACACTGTGTCCGGGAGCCAGGCTAAGCCAGTTCGGTAATCCTGCAACAGCGGAAGATAGCGGCTGGGTCCTGAATCGGTAGTTGTAGCCGAAGCGAGGCCGGAAGCGTTACTCCCCGTTGCCGTACCGTGCAGCGTTTCCTCGAAGAAAGCCGAGATGTACACCTTCGCGATGCTCCGCTGTTCGGAAGGAGACAGCATCCCGTTTCGGCTGAGCAGAATGCCCTTCGGATAACTGACGTCCCGACCGCCCCAGCTGCTGTTGAACTGGCTATGGTTGGCGTCCCCGATGTACAGCGAAGCTTTGAACCGATCCGTTCCCGGCGAAAAACTCGTGCGCATGTACTGCCGGTCGCCGTCGAAGTCGCTGACATCGCCATCCCGTGCGCCTTGCAATGTCAAATAGCTGACATCCTTAAGCTGGGTGTATTTTCCGTCTACCTTTTTGTCGGTGGGGGCGATCGCTGCAACCGCTTGAATCTGGACGTCCTCTAAGCTCGATATCAGCTCCGCGTCGTCCGCGAACCAATCTTTGTAATCCGCAGCCATCGCCACCGCTTGCCCGCCGCGGGAATGGCCCGCCAGTCCGATGCGGGTGAAGTCGATTTTGTGATATAACGGGTTACCAGGTTCGTCGGCAAAAACGCCAATCTGCTGCAAATGCTTCAGCAAAATCCAGGCTCGAACCTTCATATCGTTATCGGGAATTCCCGTCCATACGGAGTAATTCAAGAAGTTCTCATCGACGGATACGACGGTAAACCCTCGGCTGGCCAACAGTTCTCCCAGATAAGCGTATCCGTCATCGGAGAAATCCTCCATGAGGTGATTCCCGTGAACGATCAGCACGAGCGGGTACCGAGTATGGCTATCGGTAGCGCTGTTCCCTAGGTTGGTGTGGTCCTGTTCCTCTGCTGCGACAGGCATCCAGACTCTCCCGTTCAGCGGCAGTGCTCGCTGATTAAATCCCCAATAGGCGGTCCGGTAGATGGACCACTTCTTAATGTAGGCGGAGGCATCCACCGTCCCGGAGGTGATGTCGACCGCTTCCCCGTATTCGGGCTGCCAAGCGTCGTTCCCGCTGCCGTAGGTGAAGGTCGACACCTCATAAGGCCCGGGTTCAGCGGGGCTGTCTAGCAGCTCGGCCAAGCTTGGCACGGCCGCTGAACTGGCGGCGGCGTCGCTGCTTGCGACGTCGCGCGCCTTGTCACCATCGGCTTCGCCGGCTTCCCAGATCCCGGCGCTTTGCACGCCTTGATAGGCCGGCACGGCGGAGCCGCTCCCGGGACTCGCCGCGAACGGCCAGATCGCGGCGATGGCCGCCAGCAGCGCCGCCATGAGGGCGGCTGCGGCTTTATGGCGCCGCCGCAGCCTCCGGCTGGCGAGCGTTCCTGCCAACAGCCCGGCGGAGATGCCCGCCAGGCTGATCACCGCGGCGATGACCAACGCCGCGGGCAGCGCAACTTCGTTAGAGTAGAAAATAACGAAGCTCGCGGCAAAATCAAACAAGACCGCCCCTGTAAACAGGCGGGGGATCGGCAGGCCGATCAAAGCCAGCAGCAGTGCGGTGATGTGGGCGGTCAGGTACAGGCCCAGCGTTCCTGCGAGCAGGAACAGCAGCAGATCGACCGGACTCCCCAGCCCGGTCGGCATCCCGAGCGCCAGTAGGCCAAACGCGAACATGCCGGCCCCCCAGGGGCCGGCAATGGCGAATCGCCAAAAGGCGGTATCGTATCGGTAAGCGTTCCGGATACGGCGAGCGATCCGGTAACGCAGCGTCGGCTTGCTCAGTAAAAGTTCAGTAACCACCTGAATTTCCATGGCTTCCCCCAAAATCTCGTAGTCTCTCCCTTCCTTTATTGTAACATGGGCCAAGGACCGGGAGAAACAGGGGAAAACAGGGGCCGAATTAGCAAGTTCAGCTTGATCAGATGCTCGATGCCCTACCGAACCAAGCCGCTATTGATGACCCGCTACACCACTTTTGCAGGATTATCCCGTTCCATCAGTGAAGTCTGAGTGATCTTCAGGAAGTCCGAAAGGCGCGTTAGGCTAGTGATGTTCGCAGGTCATCAGTTCGAAGAGACCCATTTGGCCGAGCAGAAGTCTACAAAACCAAGCTGATTCGGCTGACCCAGCGGGATAATGCTGTAAAAAACGTCAGCCTCAGCCCCACCAAGCCGCTGATCCAGCGGGATAATGCCGTAAAAGTGCCAGCGCGAGCCCCATCAGGCCGCTGACCCAGCGGGATAATCCTGTAAAGGCCAGCTCCAGCGCTACTGCTGACTCTGGCCCGAGCGCGGACGGAAACGGACCCATGACCAGACGATCAGCAGGAGCAGCACCGCCAGACAGGTGCCGATGCTGATACGGTTCTGCGTGTCGAACAGGAACAGCAGCGCAATGACGACGAGACCGATCACCGTCAACAGTGTAATATAGGGGAATCCCCAGACTTTAAAGCTAGGCGCTTTCGGATAACGCTTGCGCAGCTTTAATTGGGACAAGCAGATCGTGATCCAGACGAGCAGCACGACAAAGCCGGGGACCGCCATCAAGAGACGGAACAAACCTGCCTGATTAAAGACGGCCAGCATGGAGCCGAGGATCAGGACAACTCCGCAAAGAATCAAGCTGTTCACCGGCACGCCCTTGGCGGAAATCCGCGCCAGCTTCGCCGGAGCTTCCCCGCCGGCAGCCATCGAATGGAGCATTCTGGTCGCGCCATAGATGCCGGAATTCGCGGCGGACAAGACTGCCGTAATCAGAATGAAGTTCATCAGATGCGCTGCCCCCTGTAAGCCCGCCGAGGACAGTACCTGCACGAACGGGCTGGTCTGCTCGCTGAGACTGTTCCAGGGAATCAGTCCGCAAATGATCAGAATCGGTAACGTGTAAAACAGCACCACGCGCAAAATAAAGCTTTTGACCACCCGGGGCAATACTTTCTCCGCATCCTTGGCTTCCGACAAGGTTAATCCGATCAGCTCAGAGCCGCCGTAGGAGAACATCACGACCAGGAGCGCTGAGAAGATCGCCGTCCATCCATTCGGGAAAAAGCCGCCGTAATCCCGGTAATTGTGCGGGAACGGAGCACTCGTTCCAGGGAGAAGGCCAAACAGCATGGCTGCGCCTAGGAGAATAAAGACGATGATCATCGCGATCTTAATCCCAGCCAGCCAAAATTCAAACTCACCGTAACCGGCCACGCTCATTCGATTGATGGCCAGAATAAAGGCGGCGCTGGCTAGACTGAGCACCCAAAGCGGGACGTCCGGCAGCCAGAACTGCAGGAAACTGCCGGCGGCAATCACTTCAATCACGCAAACGGCCAGCCACATGAAGCAGTACATCCAGCCCAATATGAAAGAGATGCGTTCGCCAAAAGCTTCCCGGATGAAGTCCTTCATGTTGCGGCCGGGATACACTGTCGCCATCTCGGCAATGGCACCCATGACGACCAGCAGCAGCAAGCCGGCAAAGGCATAAGAAAAAATCACGCCAGGTCCAGCCAGGCTGACGGTCTCAGAGCTCCCTTTGAAGATCCCGGTGCCGATGACACCGCCCATGGCCATAAAGCTGATGTGGCGGGGCAGCAATTTTTTCTGCAAAGTTGAGGAATCAGATTTCACGTGAACAAAGCCCCCTAAATCTAAGTTGAATCCACTAGTTGGATAAGCAATACGGACTTTATCTTACACCAATTCGCCCGATGGAGGAAATGACATCATACCCGGTTGAATAGTATCACATTTCGTTGATTGGTCAGATAGGCAGGGGCCGGCAGCCAATATACAATAATTTTCAAGATAAAAACAGCGTAAAGGGGAGAAGCATCTATGGCCCGATTATCCACGGATCGGGAAATGCAGCCCGAACCCGCCATGCCGCAAGTGCCTTATCCAAGAAGGAAGAGTGGGCTCGAGCGTTTTATTCGGCAAATTGATCTGCAGTTGATGGTCCTCCCGGCGCTTGCCCTCATCTTCGTGTTTAGTTATATCCCGATGTATGGCGTTTTGATCGCCTTTCAGGACTACAAGATCGGGCACAGCTTTACGGGGAGTCCGTGGGTGGGCTGGAAGCATTTCGCTTACTTCTTTAACTCGCCGGATTTTTACACGGTGATGCGCAATACGATCGTCATTAGTCTGCTGAAATTTCTGATTGGGTTTCCGGCACCGATCCTGCTGGCCTTAATGCTGAACGAAGTGCGGAAGATGGTCTTCAAACGAGTTGTTCAGACGATTACGTATCTGCCGCATTTTATGTCCTGGGTTATTCTCGGCGGTCTAGTTGCTTCGATGCTCGCCACGGATAACGGGAGCTTAAACATGCTGCTGGAGCGGTTGAATCTGATTCAGGAACCGATTAACTTCCTGTCACTGCCCGAATACTTCTGGACCATTTTGATCACGACCAATGTATGGAAAGAAATCGGTTTTGGCTCGATTGTCTACTTGGCGGCGATTGCCGGGGTAGATCCCCATACCTATGAGGCGGCTTCGATTGATGGGGCCAGCCGCTTTAAACAGATTTATTTGATAACGCTTCCATCGATTATGCCGGTCATTTCGATCTTTATGATTCTGGCGATCGGCAACTTGCTGAGCGCCGGCTTCGAGGATATCCTCGTGTTGGCCGTGAACCCGGCGCTGCGAGATGTCTCTGACGTCATCGATACGTACGTGATTCGGGTGGGGATCAACAATTACCGCTATTCCTATGCTACCGCCGTTGGGTTGTTTAAAGCGGTCGTCAGCGTTGGGCTGTTGACCATCGCGAACTATGTAGCCCGCCGATCCGGCAACAGCTTATGGTAATCAGGAGGAGGTGTCCGCGATGTATAGCAGCAGAGGCGACCGGATCATGGTTGCTTTCATCTACGTCTTCTTAACCGTTTTTTCCCTCTCCACGTTATATCCGTTCCTGAATGCCATTGCAATCTCGCTGAACGAAGGGCTGGATACCGCAAAAGGCGGGATTACCCTCTGGCCGCGCTCCTTCACCCTGGAAAATTACGAGGTCGTCTTCCAGGATGAACGGCTGATGTCGGGATTTATCATCTCTGTCCTTCGGACCGTCGTCGGTACGATCAGCGCCATCTTGGCCACGGCGATCTTCGCTTACGGGATGACCAAGCGCGAGCTGATGGGACGTAAATTTTATATGCTGATGTGTATTTTTACGATGTATTTTTCCGGCGGATTGATTCCAACGTTTCTGTTGATCCGGAACCTGGGGATGTTTAACTCCTTCTGGGTATATATCTTTCCTTCGCTCATCGGGGTATGGAATATGATCATCTTTCGTACCTTCTTCCAAGGGCTGCCCCAAGGCTTAGAGGAATCGGCCAAAATCGACGGCTGCGGCAATTGGGGCACCTTGTTCCGCATCGTGCTGCCGCTGTCGGGACCGGTCATCGCAACGTTATCGCTCTTTACCGCGGTTGGTCACTGGAACGAGTGGTTTATCGCCAGCATCTACATTTCGAAGGAGGAGCTGCTGCCGATTCAGACGATTTTGAAGCAGATTCTCGCCTCCAACATCGTCTCCGAGCAGACGGCGAATCTGGATGCGGCGGCACAAGCCCATATGGCACAGGCCAAAACCGTCACCAGCAAATCGCTGTCGATGGCCACCATGATGGTCGCAACGATCCCGATCGTTCTCGTCTATCCGTTTGTGCAGAAGTATTTTGTCAAAGGGGTGCTGGTGGGGTCTTTGAAAGAGTAGTTGAACAGCAGACGTCGTTTAGGGCAGAAGGTTCTGCTTTGAACATAAAAATGAAAGTCGAAAGGGGATAACAGTCGTATGAAAAAGCGGGGAACACGGTTAAGCCAACTGATGATCATCTTCATGGCAGTTGCCGTCATCCTGGCCGGATGTTCCGGCGGCGGGGGCAACAGTGCGAGTGGCGGTAATTCTCCCGAAGCGCCGAAGGAGAACGGCAGTAATACGGGGACGAACCAGGCGGAGTCTGCGGAATCGCAGCTTTTTGAGCTGGGGAAGGAGCCGCTGGAATTCACGCTTTACGGCAACTATGACTGGTACACCATGCCCAAATGGGGGGCCGACGAAACGACAGCTTGGGTGAAAGAGAATAAAAAGGTGAACATCACCGAAATTCCAAACGGCGGGAATACCGTGCAAAAGCTAAACACGATGATTGCCTCCGGCGATCTGCCGGACGTCATTTGGGGTGAGCGGGGCGCGGATGTGGAAAGGCTGCGTGAGGCCGGCCTGCTGGTGCCGCTGGACGATTATATCGAGAAATACCCGAACTTGAAAAAATGGCTAGATCCAAAGGCCATGAACATGCTGCGATCCCCTGACGGTAAGCTGTATCAATTCCCGAACTGGTACACGAACCGTCCGAACGGTAATGCTGGATGGGTGGTGAACAAGAAGATCTATAACGAGCTCGGTTCACCTAAACTGGAAACGACCGATGATCTGTATAATTACCTGAAGCTGGTGAAGGAGAAATATCCGGACGTCATTCCGCTGGAGACGGATTTGGCCAGCGAAGGTCACGGGCTCGATCAGATTTACTCCGCGTTTAAGGAGAATAATTTGAGTTTCCCGCGTTATTTTGCCGTACCTAACGGAGATAAAATGACTTCGATCTACAAGGACGAACCGTTCCGGGAATCGGTGGTTTACGCGGCGAAGCTGTTCCGCGAGAAGCTGATGACGCAGGACGCCTTGACGCAAACGCGAGACCAGGTGCAGGAGAAGCTGATGAACGGCCGGGTGGCGGTGTACACTTCCTCCAATCCGACCTTGTATGCGATGCAGGCTCACGCCGCCTTGACGCAAAACGATCCGGACGCCGGCTATTTCATGATCTGGCCGATTCATAAGGAAGGACTGGATAAAAACAAAATTTATCCCGGCACCTATAACATGCTCGGCTGGAACGCGGCGGTCATTACGACCAGCGCCAAGAATCCGGAAGCGATCTTCGCGTTCTTGGATTGGTGGACCGGTCCGGAAGGGATGACCCTGCAAATGTGGGGCGTGGAAGGCGAGTTCTGGGAAGGACGGGAAGCGGACGGCATCACGCCGAAGTTCACGGAGAAATATACGCTGGAGAAAGAAAAGCTCGCCGATTATCAAGCGAAGATGGACCCGTTGATGTGGGTTGGGAATACCGTCTACGTTGATGATATTAAAGGCAAGTTCGAAGCTACGTTGCCGGAGAGCGAACGGAACTGGTCCACTTACTGGCAGTACGAGATTACCTGGAAAACGCAAGGCGATGCGACCGAGTTCATCAACTTGTTCCCGCTGCCGGATACCGAGGAGGGCATCACCTTCCAAAGCGGCAAGGACATTTGGCAGAAAGCAAGAGCACAAGCGTTGTATGCGAAGACGGATGAAGAAGCGCTGGCGATTCTCGACAAAGCGCATGAGGACACAATGGCCATCGGGTTCGAGAAGCTGCTGGATTACTATACTCAGCGCTGGCATGAGAATTTGAAGATGATTCAAGGCAATTAAGCGAGACAGGCAAGCTACTTGGCAAGGGGGCCCGATTCATTAGGCTCCCTTTTCCTGTAGCGCAGGGCGGGGAGGATTAGAGGAATTTCTCCGTTCTCAACGAACGGGGAGGCCGGGTATACTTAGGGGGAAACGGAGCTGAAACCGAATTTCCGCAAGGAAAAAAGGGGGCTGACACGATCGTGTACAAGGTACTGCTTGCTGATGACGAGCATCTTGACCTGGAGGGCATGAGAACGTTTATACCCTGGTCCGAGCTGGGGATGGAGGTGGTGGGCGCCGTAAGCAATGGCTTCTCAGCCTGCGAGTTGATGGAGCGGCAGGCCATTGACATTTTGGTAACGGACGTTAATATGCCGCATATGTCCGGACTGGAGTTGGCACGCCGGGCGATGGACCGGAAGCCGGACGTCCGCGTAGTGTTTGTCAGCGGACACCAGGATTTTCATTATGTGAAGCAGGCGCTCTCCCTCAAAGCCTGCAGCTATGTACTGAAGCCGATGGACGATGACGAGCTGGTCGCCTCGCTCCGGCAAATTACGCTGGAATTGGAGCACGAAGCGAATCGGAAGCGGACGGAGGAACAGTATCTAAAAATGATGCAGGCGTTGCAAGCACAGGGCGTAAAGCGGCTGGAGGACGAGCAGGAGCAGCGAGCTGCGACGCAGTTGAATGAAGCGCAACCCGTGCCAGGCTGCAGCCGGCTGATCCGGGAAATCATCGCGACGATGCAGGAGCGCCTCCATGAGAACCTCACTTTAAAGAACATCGCTCAGCAATTTGCCTTTTCGCCGAATTATTTGGGGCATCTTTTTAAGGAAGAAACGGGCCAAGGCTTCAGTGAAATGCTGACTGAGCTGCGAATGGAACGGGCGCGCGAGCTGCTTAAGGACCCGAAGGTGAAAATTTACGAGGTTGCCGGTCAGGTCGGATACCGCTATATCCCTTACTTTAGCCGGCAATTTAAGGAGACCTTCGGGATGACGCCGATGGAATTCCGCAAACGGGAGTGAATCCAACTTGATGAAGATCCACCGCGTGACGCTGCCCCAGGCCCCGCGTTACCTTCCGTTTGGCTACAAGCTGATGTTGACCTACCTTGTATTTATTTTGATTCCGGTGCTGGCGATCGGGTATTTTTCCCATTCTCTCTATCAGGAGTCGATTCGCAATCAGACCCGCAGTAATATCCAGGGGACACTGCTGCAAATCCGGGATAACGTTGAATATAAACTGGCCGATGTCGAGCGCGTCTCCTCGATGCTCTATCACGATTACACGCTGATTACGCAGCTGCGCAGTTATGAGGAGGGCTGGAGCAGTTATGAACGAACGACGATGGTGCTTCAGCCCAAGCTGCATATCGCCATGAATGCGACCGGCTTGAAGCTTGCCATGTACGTTTTTCTCGAGAATGATACCTTGCCTGAGATTTATCACGGCTCCTTTGTGAATGAGAACCCGGATGCATTGGAAGGCAACTATAATATCTATCATTTAAGCCGGCTTCAGCATAAAGCGTGGTACATCGATTTCCCGGAGGAGCGATACGGAGAGACGCTTGTTTGGCGGCAGGTGGAGAAGGATCGGGATCAGGATCGAATCTCGCTGCTGCGCCGGTTGGTCGATAGCAATACGCCGTTCGATTTACGGGAAATCGGCTTCTTAAGGCTCAGCGTTCGCATCGGCGAGCTGTTTGAGGCGCTGGATTACCGCAAAATCGGTGAAGGCAGCCAGCTGCTAATCCAGGATGGGGCGGGGGAGACGTTATACGAGTCCGGAGGGGTTTCATCATCCTCGGGAACCGCCGAATATTTGACGATCCAAGAGGAGCTCGATGGCCCCGGATGGGTGCTGACGGCCCAGGTGCCCCTGACGATCATGGAACGGGACTCGGCGAAGGTGCGCTGGTTTGTGACCTTAATCTGCGTGTTGTGCCTGATTGTGTTTACGTTTGCCGGTATGTTTGTCTCCCGTTATTTCTCGATCCGGGTGACGAAAATCGTCTCGGTGCTAAACGCCTTCCGCGAGGGAGATTTGCATAAACGGATGCGCTACCGGGGGAAGGACGAATTTTCCCAGATCGCCTCCGCCTTGAATGAGATGGGACAAAATATCGAGCAGTTGATTGAGCAGGTCTATCTGACCAGGCTTGAGAAAAAAGAGGCTGAGCTGGAAACGCTGCAAGCGCAGATCAACCCGCATTTCCTCTATAATACGTTGTCCTCGATCAGCCGGCTGGCTAAGTTCGGGGAGATTGACAAGCTGCAGCGCATGGTGCTGGACTTGGCGAAATTTTACCGTTTGTCGCTCAGCGATGGACGGACGATCATCCCGATTTATAGCGAGCTGGCGCAGGCCGAAGCGTATATTAACATTCAGCGAACGAAGTTTGGTGAGGCGGTGTCGTTCGACTTTGAGGTGGACCCGGCTATCCTGTCCTTAGCCACGGTGAAGCTTGTGCTGCAGCCGTTTATTGAGAATGCGCTGGAGCATGCCTGGTTTGGCGATCCGATCCACGTTCGGATTCTTGGATATACGGACGGGCGGGTGGTCAGCTTCAAAATTATTGACGACGGTATTGGGATGACGCAAGAACGGCAGCGGCAGGTGCTCGATTTAGCTCCGGGAGCCGATGGCGGCTTTGGCATTCGGAATGTTCACAGCCGCATTCAGCTGCATTTTGGCTCGGAATATGGGGTGAAGATGTTTAGCCGCCCCGGGATCGGTACGACGGTGCTGATCCGGTTCCCAGCCGTTCCTCATGGTGAGGAAATGCCGGGTCTTCGTGCCTCTACAGGAACGTCAAGCATTTCTTCTTCTGACAAGTCTTGACAACTATTGATTTCGCGGTTTAAATAGGGAGATAGTTTTGAACATCTTGTGAATAAAGAAGGCGAAATCACAATGAACTCACAACTCAAGAACATTCATCCTTTGTCGTGGACGATTATTGTCGGGACGATCTTTGGACGGATGGCTTCGTCCATGAGCATTCCGTTCTTATCGATCTACTTGATTAAATCGCTTGGAGCATCTCCCTCTGAGACTGGGGTTGTCGTTGCGGTCAGTTCATTAATTGGGGTATTCGCCAGCTTCTACGGCGGTTACATCTCGGACGTCATTGGACGCAAGCGGGTGCTGTACATTTCGATATTTGGCTGGGTGCTGGTGTTTATCGGCTTTGGGATGGCGAACCAAGTGTGGCTCTTCTTTATTATGAACGCGCTAAACGGGCTCTGTCGTGCGCTGTTCGAGCCAACCTCCCGGGCGCTGCTGGCTGATATCACGCCGCAAGAAAGCAAAATGCTGGTCTTTAATTTGCGTTATGCCGCGATCAATCTCGGTGTTGTCATTGGGCCGATTCTTGGGTTGCAAGTGGGGGCTTCAGAGTCAGGGTTGGCCTTTTATTTCGCGGGAATTGTATATTTGGTATATGGTCTGGTTCTTGTTTTTCAGTTTATCCTGCATAAAGAAGTCGGAAACGCGGGGCATGGAGCCGGCGAGCGCTTGACGTTGAAGGGCGCCATGCAAGTGACCGGAAGAGATCGTACTTTCTTATATGTTCTGATCGGCATGATCTTCTGTGTGCTGGGGTACGGCCATTTCAGTTCCACGCTGGCACAGTATCTGGAGATGACGCCGGGCATCCAGGACGGAGCCAAGCTGTTTGGCTATATGCTGTCGCTGAACGCCATTGTCGTGTTGGCGGTGCAGTTCCCAATCGTCAAGTTTGCCGGCCGTTTCTCACCGATTGTGCCGCTGCTTGCGGGCAATCTGTTCGTGTCCGGCAGCCTGCTGCTGTTCGGCTCGGTGCATGCGGTCTGGGCGTTCCTGGTGGGTGTGGTGATCTTTACGATCGGCGAAGTGCTGATGTTTACGATGACGGACGTGCTGGTTGACCGGATTGCCCCTGCGTCGCTGCGCGGGACGTATTTCGGGATGTTTGGATTCAACCAATTAGGCAATGTACTTGCACCGCTGGTAGGCGGTTTTCTGCTGGATGCCTTTGGCGCCGTGCAGGCTTTGCTGATCTTTGGGATCATTGCGCTGACGACGGCTTGCGGCGTGCCGTTCCTGCTGCTGGCGAAGCGTCACTTGACTGCGAAGGAAGAAGCGCTGGTTATGAAGGCTGAGGCGGAGGCGGGAGTGCCTAGTTGAGAAGCTGATATGCTGATAGGACCGATGTGCTGATGTGGGTGCCATTCCTTTGAAGTCTGGCGGCGGAGAAAATAGCATCGCGGGACCGGATCAACTAACGGGATTTTCTACCGTTAAATTCGGGGCATACAGACGGTTTGGCGAAAATAACCGGAAATTCTATTGTTAATTTGCTCGAATCGGCGCCTATGGGCGGTTCCGGGCGGAATTAACGTTAGAATTTCCAGTTAATTGAACACAACGGCTATATTTATCGAAATTAACGGTACTTTTTACAGGTAACTGATATAAGTTAGGAACGGCAGGTACATACCATTGACAACGGATCGGGCGATCAAGCCCGGTCCGTTTTAGGTTTCGGTTGCTTGGGCCAGATGAACGCGGAAATCATAATGAGGCCATCGATGACAAGCACGATCCCCCAGACACGCAAGATCCCGCCCAGCGCTTCCGTCCGGCTCGGATCGTTGATGAAGGTGATCATGCCAAGGAGCAGTGCTCCGCCAATCAGGAAAGAGAGGGCATGGCGCAGAAATCCCTTCAGCTCGTGTTTGGCATACTCCATACCATAACGTTTAGGTGGTCTAGCGTCCTTGTCCTTGATGAACAAATAACGGTACCAGCGATCAGCCCAATCGATCATGCTCTTGCCGAAAGCAATCGAGACTCCAATATAGACGGCTGCGATCCCGTGGGCGGTCGTCGCAACGGCACCGTTGTACAGGTCGACTCCCGTGAGGACGAACAGCACCAGATCAATCACCGGCGTCAATGCGAGCAGGGCCATTCCCAGCTTTGGCCGCTTTAATCCGTAACGGACGGATAGTCCCGCGAGAATCACGATCCAAAAGGCGATCTCACAGGCTACAATCATCCATGCAACAAAGTTCATAATGACCTCCTGTAATTCCGGTATAGATAAAATGTAAAAGTTGAGTGTATTGTATCATCCTGTTTTAATTAATACAACTGTACTAAATAAATTGTGTGATCCGCCTTGGAGGTGCTAAACTAGGAGCATGCCAAAACTAGTAGATCATGAACAAAGAAAACAGATTATCGCTGAAGCTACCTGGCGGGTGATATTGGAGCAGGGGATGGAAGGGGCCTCCGTGCGCAATATTGCCAAGGAAGCGGGACTTTCGCCCGGAGCGCTGCGCCATGATTTCAGCTCGCAGGAGGAGCTGCTGCGATATGCGATGAACCTGGTCAAGGAGAGAGTAACAGAACGGATCATCGCAATCTCCGGAATGGATCTGCCGCCGCTGGAGAAGGTGCTGAGGATTTTGCAGGAGGTCGTGCCGACCCGTGAGGAGACCCGGGCGGAAGCGGAGGTGTGGATGGCGTTTACAGCCTATTTCAGGCATAAGCCAGGCGGGTACGATGCGCGTCATGACGGGTTGTACGACCTGATGCAGCGATTGATCACCAGCATGGATCAGCGGGGTTTGCTGCAAGCCGGGCTGGATCCGGAGATGGAAACGGTACGGCTGCACGCGTTGATCGACGGCCTCACCTTGCATGCCTTGCTTGATCCTTTGCGGGTAGGTCCAGACCAAATCAACCGCGTCCTGGAGGCTCATCTAGATTCGATTACGAATGCATCCAAGGATCAATAGCTTGCAATCATCTTCCATCGTCAGCAACTGCAACGGGTATCCCCAAATCCGGCTACTTGTCTTTCGGTCAAGCCGGGGCTAGTCTGCATAATCGGCCAAGTTCCCTCATAGACATGTATCAGTTTAGGAAATCAAACTGCAGAGGGGATGATCTCATGCGCCGTTTCACGTGGATGCTGACCATCGTGATAGCCTTAAGCTTCGTGCTGGCTGCATGCGGGAAGAAGGACGCCGACGGCGTCGTCAAGGATTTGGACAAATTGGTTGCCCAGCTGGAGAGTTATCAGGGCTCCGGCACGATGACGCTTTATACGGGTGACAAGCCTCAGGAGTACAAGGTAGAGGTCTGGTACCAAAATCCGTCGTTCTACCGGATTGCGCTCACCAATGCGCAGAAGGATGTAACGCAAATCGTGCTCCGCAACGAACAGGGCGTATTCGTACTGACGCCAAGCCTGAACAAGAGCTTCCGCTTCCAAAGCGACTGGCCGGAGAATCAAGGTCAGGTGTATCTGTATCAAACGCTGGCTCGCAGCATCTTGAGCGACAGCTCGCGGCAATTTGAAAGCGACAAGGATAGCTACATCTTCGATGTTGCGGCGAATTACAACACCCATGCCCTGGTCCGGCAAAAAATCTGGCTGGCCAAGGACAACTATGCACCGAAGCAAGTTCAGGTATCCGATGCTGAAGCAAAAGTCGTCGTCGAAGTGAAATTCGATAAGTTCGACTTTGGCACTAAGTTTGACAAGAACTCGTTTGACATGCAGCATAACCTCGATACGGCTGCCCAGAATTCCCAAGGCACACTGCTGGAAGTCGATGAGAATGGTATGCTTGTGGAGAAGACGCCAACGGATGAGGCAACGAGCGCAAACGGCGATGCAGCAACCGAGGAAACGAATGGCGACACTTCGGCTGCACCGGCGTTAACGGAACCTTTTGGCGTGATTATCCCAACGTATCTGCCGGATGGTGTCTTGTACCAGGACGACAAAGCCGTAGAAGGCACCGATCGTACGACCGTACTGCTGCGATATGACGGTACATATCAATTTACGCTGTCGGAGACGCGTTCGCCAGACCGCACTGCATCGCTCGTACCGGGTGAGTTAATCGATATGGGCTTTACGTGGGGGTTGCTGACCGGCGATACCCTGCGGACGCTGACTTGGACAGTGGACGGTTTGGAATTCCGGATTACGAGCGAGAATTTGCCGGTGACTGAAATGGTGAAAATTGCCGCTTCGATGCAGGATCAAACCGGTAAGTAACACAAGGAACAGGCGGATTGCGGCTGTGCCGAAGGAGCATGCTCCCCGGCCCCGTCGATTCGCCTCTTTCTTCTATAATGATGTCTTTAACAAAATAAACTCCTTCTCAGGAATTGGGTTCTTTTGCAGAATTGACAGCCGCATCCATGAACATTACCATTAGGATATTGCTCAGATATTTGAACTCTCAATCTTTGGAGAAGGTGACCTGAAAGTGCAAGTGATGTATCGACCAACCCATGCGGAAATTGATTTGGACGCGCTGCGCAGCAATTTCGAGGAATTACGGAGAAGACAACCGAAGGACATGAAAATGCTGGCATGCGTAAAAGCTAATGCGTATGGGCATGGTGCTGTACCAGTGGCGAAGGAGTTGGAACAGATCGGCGCGGATTATCTTAGTGTCGCTTTTCTGGACGAAGCGTTGGAGCTTCGGAAAGCCGGCATTAAGCTGCCGATTCTCGTGCTAGGATATACGCCGCCACACGGGGTTCGCACCGCTTGGGAACATGATGTCACGCTAAATGTCTTCAGCCACGAAGTGCTGGAGGCGATTGAAGCGCTGAATCCTGCGGAGTTCCCGCATAAGCTGAAAGTCCATATCAAGATCGATTCCGGCATGGGCCGCGTCGGACTGCTGCCTGGAGATGAGGCGGTCGCCTTTGTACGCAAGGCTATGCAAGTGCCGCATGTGGAAGTGGAAGGCTTGTTCACTCACTATTCCACGGCGGACGAGGAAGACAAAAGCTATACATTGGAACAATATCGCCGGTTTCAGGGCGTGGTGGAAGCGCTGCGGGAGCATAATATTCGCATCCCAATCATACATACGGGAAATAGCGCCGTCGCCATTGATATGCCGGAACTGTCGGTGCAAATGGTTCGCATTGGCATCGCATTGTACGGTTTGTATCCGTCCGACGAGGTGAGACGTGATCAAGTGCAGCTCACCCCGGTTCTCTCGCTTAAAACGGAAACGGTACGGGTCAAGACATTGCCTGCCCATTCTGCCATTAGTTATGGAGCGAGATACATCACCGAACAGGAAGAGCGGATTGCCACGCTTCCGATCGGGTATGCCGATGGATATTCACGGATGTTAAACGGTAAGGCGCAGGTACTAATACGCGGCCGCCGAGTCCCTGTAGTTGGCGTTATATGCATGGACCAATGTATGGTATCGCTTCAAGCTTTGGCTGAGGAAGCCGAAGAAATTCAAGCCGGCGAAGAGGTTGTGCTCATCGGCCGGCAAGCCGGCGAGGAAATTACCGCCGGGGAGCTGGCTTCCGCCATGGGAACGATCCATTACGAGTTGATTTGCATGATAGCCCACCGAGTGCCTCGGGTGTACAAACGAAAGGGCGAATCGGTCTTATTGCTGAACCCGCTGCTGTGACAGAATTGGCGCAGCAGACAAATTTCAACAAAACTTTCCCTGTGTGAAGGAATTTATGCCAGGTCTATCGAATACTAAACATGGAAATGATCAGGTATGTACGGCACTACTGTTTTTGTTTATAATGAAATGCAGCATACTTGATATACGCTCGGCATATATTTCTTTTGTATAAATTTCCTTGAATAATGCTATACTGATTATCAGGAAACAGGGGCGAGTAGGTTTTGGGGGTGGAAGTTTTAAGATGGCTAATATGCATAACACCAAAAGAATCATGATCAGTTTGCCGGATCAGTTATTGCAGGAAGTTGATGGAATCGTGGCGATGGAGAACTCCAATCGCAGCGAATTGATCAGGCAGGCCATGAAGCTGTATTTGAACGAGCGGAAGAAACGGTTTATCCGAGAATCGATGCAGCGCGGCTATATGGAGATGGCCAAAATTAATTTGTCCATGGCCTCCGAAGCGTTCCATGCGGAAGAAGATGCAGACATCACTCTGGACCGCCTAGTAAGCGGGGTGTAAACATTGATCGTAAAGCGCGGCGACGTTTTTTTTGCAGATCTCTCCCCTGTGGTAGGTTCTGAGCAGGGCGGGGTCAGACCGGTGCTTATCATCCAGAATGATATCGGAAATCGATTTAGCCCAACAGCCATTGTTGCTGCTATTACGGCACAAATCCAAAAGGCGAAATTGCCGACTCATGTGGAGATTGATGCGGCAACTCACGGATTTGACCGGGATTCCGTCATCTTGCTGGAGCAAATTCGAACGATCGATAAACAAAGACTAACGGATAAAATTACGCATTTGGATGAGGAGACGATGAAGAAAGTGAACGAATCACTGCTCATCAGTCTCGGTTTAATTGATTTTTGAACATTTATTACTCATGTGTGCGTTTTTAGAATGACTTTTTTACGCTCCGGACGTTGCTCCGGGGCGTTGTTTATTTTGCGATAAAATTGATATAGGATCTTATAAATTTCCTATTTGTCACGCGGACAATTCGAGTACGATGGGAGTAATCACGGATAAAGGAGAGGTTGCCGTTTGAACGCTCAATATGAAATCTATGACGATCCCTTCAAAATGTTGATTTTGCTGGCGACGTTCGTGGCCGAGCAGCAAGGCAGCAAGCTGGATTACGAGAACATCGTGCCCTTTGACAACGACAAGTTTTTATTAACGAACGGCCGGTTCCTGTACAAAAAAGATCAGGTCGAGATCACCTGGTACCAATTCCTAGGGCGGGATATTCAGTGCAACAAGGACCTGACCCGGCAGGAATACAATCGGATGTTCGTCAATTGCATGGCCTCGGTTTATGGAGTGGGCTAAGCATGTAGTAAAGAGTAAAGTGCAAGCGCGCTGGGGAGAGGGTTCCTTGGCGGCTTGCACTTTTTTGGCTTGGTGGCGGAAGATAGATTTCGCCGAAACGCGGAATTTTGGTGCAATCTATTCGAATTTTCAAATATAAATGCGCTGACTGAGTGGGATAATGGCAGAATGTATTCGATTTTTCATATATAAACGGACGGATCACCAGGGGAGCAGCGGAATCTATTCGATTTTTCATATATAATCTCGGATTCCGGCCCCTGGAGGGCACATTCTATATGAAATTTCATATATATCACGCCCCAAATGGTGGGATCTGCCGAAATGTATTCGATTTTTCGAACACATTTGCTGTCATTAGCGGTTCAATCGGTCCGCAGCGCGTAGATGGGGCGGAGCTTGGCCGCCTTGTTGGCTGGGATCATCCCAAAGATGATGCCAATAAATAAGGAGAAGCCAAAAGCGATCAGGACGATCGGGAACGAAACGGTGGTCGTCAGCGATGAATAGTGCCCGATCAATGCGCTGGCGCCGTAGCCCAGCCCGATGCCAATCAAGCCGCCGAAGCCGCTGAGCGTCGTTGATTCGACCATGAACTGCATCAGGATGTCACGCTTTTTGGCCCCAATCGCTTTGCGAACGCCGATTTCCCGAGTACGTTCGCTGACGGAGACGAGCATGATGTTCATGATCCCGATCCCGCCGACAAGCAGCGAAATACCGGCGATGCCGCCAAGTGCCAGCGACAGCATTTGCGTGGTCGAGTTGAGCGTATCCAGCATCTCTTGAGAGTTAAAGATACTGTAGGCGTTGTCAGCGTTTTGGAACTTTTTGTCCAAGACAGCTTCCAGCGACGCTTTGACGGTTTCTATCTGCTTGGTGTCCTCGACCTGTACCGTAATCGATCGGACGCCGCGGCTCTGCAGAAAGCGCTCGGCCGTAGCGATTGGGATCAACAGCTTATTATCATTGGAGGCGGTCAGGCTGGAGCCTTTGGATTCCAACAACCCAACGATTTTGAAGCTGCTGCCGTTCAGCTGAATCATTTGCCCAATTGGATTATCTGCTCCAAAAAAAGTCTCAGCCGCTTCGGTCCCAATCAACGCCACCTTCATGCGAAACTCGTTGTCCATGTCGATGATATAGCGACCCGCCTGGACGTGGAAATCCTGAACTTCCTCGTAGGAAGGCGCAATGCCTTCTACCGAAAGGCTGTCATTTACCGTGCCTTTCTTGGCCGTCACAGAACCGTTAATCACGGGGGATACCGCCTTCACTCCTTCGATTTCTCCCAGAGCCATCGCTTCCTCAAAGGAGAGCGACGTGGCGCTGCCCCGGCCCATAATATTCACCGTCAGCAGGTCGGTTCCTAAGCCTTCGAGCTGTTCGGTAATCTGCGACGTGGTGCCTTGTCCTACAGATACGAGCGTAATCACCGAAGAGACGCCGATAATGATGCCTAGCATGGTAAGAAAAGAGCGGATCTTCGCTCCCGCGATGCTTTTCCAAGCCATTTTGATGCTTTGCAGAAGGTTCATGCCCCGTTCCCCCGATCTTCAACAATTCGTCCGTCCTGGATGCGAATGATCCGCTTAGCTTGTTCCGCGATGGACAGATCGTGGGTGATAATTATGATCGTGTGGCCGAGAGCATTTAATTCCCTCATCTTATTCATCACTTCGATGCCGGTCTTGCTGTCCAGCGCGCCGGTCGGTTCATCCGCGAGCAGGAGCGGCGGGGAGCCTGCGATTGCACGGGCGATGGCCACCCGCTGCTGTTGCCCGCCTGACAACTCGGAGGGGCGATGGTGCATTCGTTCTTCCAAACCAACGAGACGGAGCGATTCTTCGACTGATTTTTTTCGTTCCTTGTGCGGGACGTTGTGGTAGATCAGCGGTAGCTCGACATTTTCGTAGGCGGTTAATTTGGGCAATAGATTAAACTGTTGAAAAATAAACCCGATCTTCTCATTGCGAATCGTAGCCAGCTTGTTATCGGACAACTTGCGTACGTCCTGTCCATCAAGCAAATACGTCCCTTCGTTGGCGACGTCCAGACAGCCTAACATGTTCATCAGCGTCGACTTCCCGGAGCCGGACGGGCCGATGATGGCAACAAACTCACCATGCTGGACCTGAAAGCTGATGTCGCTGAGCACGGTCATCATCTCACCAGCCATCCGGTAGCCGTGTCCGAGGTGCTGCACGTCAATCAGCGGGGGAGAGAGTGCCGCCATTACCGGCCACCTCCGCCGCTGAACCCGCCTCTGCCGGATGGAATCGGACCGCCCCCGCTGGGAGCTGCACCTCCGGTTCCGCCGAATCCTGCGCCGCCTCCACCAAATCCAGCACCACCTCCGCCGAATCCTCCTTGCATTCTCATTTGTTGTTGGGAAGAGGAACTTGATGAGTTGCTGACGAACGTCGGGATCACCACTGCTTGGCCTTCGGTTAGTCCGCTGACAATCTCAATATACGATTCGTTATGCACGCCAACCTCAACGACTTGGATGCGCCCGTTCATGCCGCTGGTGCCTCCGGCAGCACCAGCTGCGGCATCGGGCTGTGCAGTGCGGCCTGTGCTGGGCGTGCTGCCTTCGGCCGGTGCGCTGCCCGTGGTCGGCGCACTGTCAGCGGCCGGTGCGCTGCCTGTAGCCGGCCCGCTGCCCGACCCTTGCGGACTGGCTGCGCCACCTGCCGCACTTGTTCCGTCGCTCCCCGTTTCGGGCAGCATGACGAAATACCGGCCGGCCCGCTGTTGAACTGCCTCGATTGGCAGGGTCAAGATGTCCTTTTTTTCCTCCGTGATGATCGTTGCTTCCGCTGACATGCCTACCCGCACGCCTTCGGAATGGTTCAGGGCGATCGTGACATCAAATAACGACACACCGCCCGAGGTGGTCCCTTCATTCGCGATGTCAGAGACTACACCTTCAAAAGTCTGATCCGGAAAAGCGTCAACTTGAACGTTCGCCTTCATGCCCTTTGTGACGCTGGGAATATCCAGTTCGTCCACCTGAATTTTGACGCTGAGCTTCTGGTAATCGTTAATGACAAACAGCTCGCTCCCGCTTTTGGCTTGTTCCCCGGCGGTGATGTTGACTGCGGTGACCGTGCCGTCAATCGGGGAGGTTAACGGATCGGGAGGAACCATTGCCTCCTGCAGCTTAGCGATTTCCGCTTCCGTATTGCTGATGTTTAGCTCTTGCTTGGCAATTGATTTTTTTCGTGGCGTTTAGTGTTTGCTCGTCGGCGCCTTCTTGCACTTGACGTTTAAACTGATTTTGCAAATCAACCAGGTCCAGTTTCTGCATTTCCAGGGAGGATTGCTGTTCCTTGATGTTGTCGGTATTATCCGTGCCCTCAAATGTCAGCAGCACCTGGCCTTCTTCCACGACGTCTCCCATCTTTACAAGAACTTCGCTTACTTTCCCCTCGTCCTTCGTACGTACGCTTTCGCTCTCGGTTGAGACGATCGTACCTGATCCGGACACGCTAACGGTAATGTCGCCCTTGCTGACCCGGGGCGTATTCTGAACGGGCGCCGCCGTCTGATTCTGCTTGTCCGGCAGCTTTAGAACAAGGATGAGGGCAATGGCGATCAGAACCAAGGCTCCGCCCCCAATCCACAACCATTTCTTCTTCATCGAATCCCTCCAACGATGATGTATTCTACCGGCAGACGGCAGTGCTTGTACCGGTTCTCTGCAAATCAAAACCATTTTAGAAGTCCGGTGAAAAAGTTTGTCTAAGCAGGCATTTACCACGGTTTTGCCGAATTTATACTGTAACCAACAATCGAAAGAGTGATTGAACATGAAAGCTCGTAAGTCATCAGCCATCCAACCTCAGATGTTCCAATTTGTGGACATGGATGAACTTGTGCCCAAAAAGCATATCCTGCGCCAACTGAATGAAGTGCTTGATTTTTCCATCATCCATGATTGGGTGGCGTCGCTGTACACAGAACGTACCGGCCGCCCGGCTGCTGACCCGGAGCGGATGGTTCGATTGATGCTGCTTTCTTACCTGTTCAATCACTCCGAACGCGAATTGTATCAACTGCTGCCCATGCATGCGGGTTATTTGTGGTTCTGCCGATTGGATTTCGAATCCGTCCTGCGACCGGATCCATCCCGGCCGTCTTTGCCGGATCGGACAACACTGGTGAAGACCCGGAAATTGTGGCGAAAACACGGCATTTTTGAAAAGCTGATGAAACATGTTGTGAACCAATGCATCGCTTCCGGATTGGTCTCATCGGATGTGCACGCCAGCGTCGATGGTACCCAAGTACGCGCCAACGCGTCCATCCATAGCATGAAAGAAATCACTTTGGCTCCGGTGGAGTCGATTGAGGATTATCTGGCTCGCATGGCCCGGCAAGACGAGCAACCCGAAAGGGACACCTCTGATTCCGATGATGACAGCCAGCCGCCCGCACCGCCTGCGCGAAAAGAGCAACGTCTGGAAGACGATGCGACACATGAAGACTTTCATGGCAAAACGTTCTCAAACAAGACCCACCGCAGCGTGACGGATCCGGATGCCCGTTTGTACAAAAAGAGTAACGGTCAGGAAGCACATTTGCGATATTTGGTGCATCATGTGGCGGATGTCCACTCCGGTGTCATTCTGTCCGCGCGAGCGAGCATCGCGTCTGGCACGGCTGAGCGCGAAACGAGTTTGCAGCAACTCTCCGCCATCCGTTTTGCCCATCCACAAATCCGGATTCAAACACTCTCGGCCGACAAAGCCTATGGTACGGCGGACTACCTGCAAGCCTTGTTTACGCAAGGGATTGTCCCATTGGTTTCTCTTCGTAATCTGGTACTCGAAGAGGTGCCAAATTACCAACGTCAAACGAAAGACCCGGAGAGACAACGCAAACGGCTGGCCAAAATCCAGGAAATCCAAATCCGAAACAGAGCCAAACAAATTCAACTCACGGGTTCCTACCGTCATTTGCAAAAGTTACGTACTCGCTGTGAGCATGTGTTTGCCGAAAGCAAAGTCGCACATGGTCTGGGGCGCGCACGGAGCCGTGGGCTGGACTGTATGCAGGAACAGACGCTACTGACGGCAACCATTCAAAATCTGAAAAGACTATGCCGGTTTAAGAACAAACGACCTCAAACCGGTGCTTTGGCATGCAAAAAACCGAAATCCGTGAAGACGGAGGCGGTGTCAGGCCTGCTCATTTCGGTGCTGACTGAGTGGTTTTGCTCATTTTGTATGCCAGTTAGACAACTGGAACTGACTTAAATCACCGGACTTTTAGAAGATGAAGATGAGGCGAACCTTAAGTGAAGCTGAAAGTTTTCTGAATGATTTTTCATAAAAAGACCAATTCACGGGAAATAGCCATGGCGCCATTCACAACGATCAAGTACAATGGATGTAACATATTTTGGGGAGGACTTTTTTTTCATGGATCAACGTCCGTCTGAAACATCTTATTCGTATTCCACGTTTAACCAATTTCCGCCGCCACCACCGCCGACGCCGCCCAAAACAAACGGCAAATCCATCGCATCGTTGGTGCTGGGCATTCTCTCGATCGTCATTCCGTATGTCGGCTTTATTTTGGGGATCGTTGCGATTGTGTTCGCCAGCTTGTCGTTTAAGGAGATCAAACGGAAGGGCGAGCAGGGCAAGGGACTTAGCATCGCGGGTCTCGTTTGCGGTATCATCGGTACGGCACTGTACGGTATCATTATTGTGATTGCCATTATTGCGGTATTGGTCTTTGCTTCATCGCCAGACATCTACGGCACGTTTTAAAGAACTGAATGAAAGCACCGTTGTCTTGGGCGCGGTGTTTTTTTTCGTCAACTCTGACTTCGATGGGTTTGGACATGCTGGAAAAGGCGCGCAAAGTTTGTGATAATAGAAACAATCGCAATTTTTAGAATGAAAGAGGGATAGGGCCATGGCGCAAACGGAGACGAACGGAACAGCGGTGCAAAGTACGGCCGATGCAGGGGAACAGGAGCGAATTATTGCCCAGATTGCGAAGGAGCTGGGACTCTCCCTGAAGCAGGTGCGAACAACGATCGGGCTGCTGGATGAGGGCAATACGATTCCGTTTATCGCCCGTTACCGGAAGGAAATGACCGGAGAGCTGGACGAAAACCAGCTGCGTAATATTGAAGAGCGGACGCAATACCTCCGCAGCCTGGAGGAACGGAAGCGGGAAGTCATCCGGATGATCGACGAGCAAGGCAAGCTGACGGATGAGTTGGCAGCCGCAATCACGAAGGCCGTGAAGCTGCAGGAAGTGGAGGACTTATACCGACCTTACCGGCAAAAACGCAAAACCCGCGCGAGCGTAGCGAAGGAAAAGGGGCTGGAGCCGTTGGCGGAATGGCTGCTAACGCAGCCGAAGCAAGGCGATCCGCTCACGGAAGCAGCGAAGTACACCCAGGCTGCCGGGATCGAAGGGGGCGTGGAAACGGCCGAGGAGGCGCTGCAAGGGGCGATGGATATCGTCGCCGAGCAGGTCGCGGATGAAGCGGCAACGCGGGCATGGGTTCGCAAATATACGATGGACCACGGCATGATGGTGTCCGAAGCGAAGTCGCCGGAAGAGGAATCCGTCTACGAAATGTACTATAACTATCGGGAACCGGCCAAAAAAATGCCGCCTCACCGCATCCTCGCCATGAACCGCGGCGAGCGGGAGAACGTGCTGAAGGTGTCACTCGAAGTGGACGCCGAGGCGATCTGCCGCCACATCGCCGGTCAGGTGATCCGCGGGCGTTCCGCAACGGAGGACGTGCTGCGCGCGGCGATCGAGGACGCATACAAACGCCTGATCGCCCCGTCGATCGAGCGGGAGGTACGCGGCGAGTTGACGGAAAAAGCCGAAGCTCAGGCGATTTCCATCTTCGCCGCCAATTTGCGCAGCTTGCTGCTGCAGCCGCCGGTACGCGGCAAAACGGTGCTTGGCGTTGACCCGGCCTACCGCACCGGCTGTAAGCTTGCCGTTGTTGACGACACCGGCAAGCTGCTGGAGGTGGCGGTCACCTACCCGACCCCGCCCAACAACAAGAAAAAGGAAGCGGCCGTCAAGTTCCACGAGCTGATCGACAAATACGGGATCGAGCTGATCGTGATCGGCAACGGTACGGCTTCGCGGGAGACCGAGCAATTTGTCGCCGAAGTCATCGCCGAGCGCAAGGGCAAGGATCGCGAGCTGGCGTATCTGATCGTCAACGAGGCGGGAGCCAGCGTGTATTCGGCCTCCAAGCTGGCGCAGGAGGAGTTTCCGGATCTGGACGTCGCGGAGCGAAGTGCCGTATCCATTGCACGGCGGGTGCAAGACCCGCTGGCGGAGCTGGTCAAGATCGAGCCGAAGGCCATTGGCGTCGGTCAATACCAGCATGACGTATCGCAGAAGCATCTCGACGAAAGCTTAAAGAACGTGGTGGAGTCGGCGGTGAACCATGTTGGTGTGGACGTTAATACCGCTTCGCCGGCGCTCTTGTCCTACGTGTCCGGCGTGAATGCGACGATTGCGAAGAATATCGTGAAGTTCCGCGAGGAGAACGGACGCTTCAAGAGCCGCAAGCAGCTGCAAAAAGTGCCGCGGCTTGGCGCCAAAACCTTCGAGCAGTGCGTAGGCTTCCTGCGAATCGACGGCGGCGAGAATCCGCTGGACAAGACGCCGATCCACCCAGAGTCTTATGATGTGGTGCATCGCTTGTTTGCCGAGCTGGGGGTGTCGATGGAACAGCTGGGCTCTAAGGAGCTCAATGAGAAGCTGGGTGCGTTGAATCCGGATGAACTGGCCCCTCGACTTGAGGTGGGCGTTCCAACGCTGCGCGACATTCTTGAAAGCTTACAGCGCCCAGGGCGTGACCCGCGGGAGGAGCTGCCGCCGCCAATCTTCCGCACAGATGTGCTGAAAATTGAGGACTTGGTGCCCGGCATGGAACTGCAGGGGACGGTGCGCAACGTTATCGATTTTGGGGCTTTTGTGGATATTGGCATCAAAAACGATGGGCTTGTCCACATCTCCCAACTGAGCAACGGGTACGTCAAGCATCCGATGGACGTCGTCTCAGTCGGCGACAATGTCACCGTCTGGGTGCTGAATGTGGACGTGAAGAAAGGCCGGGTTGGTTTGACGATGCGGGGACCTTCTGAGGTGAAGGCGCAATAAACGTAAGGAGAGCCGGTAAACGGGATTTCCCGTGGAGCCCGGCTCTTTTTTTGCGAGAGCGAGGGCCGTACTCCAGTAGGTTTTCTGCTGTGGAGCCGGCCCTTTTGGCGTTGAAGAAGTGCTATTGCATTTGGTTTGAGGATTCGGTTTGGCTTTTTTGACGACTATAATAAAAAAACCAACAATCGTTTAACAGCCGAATTTGACGGCGATCTCTCTTGTTAAAGGCACGCATGATCTGATTGCTAAGCCAGTTTGGCAAGCGTATCCCCTCCTCCGGTAACCCATTGGTATGGTTAAGGTATGGGGAATTTCCCCAATCCGTGCAAGTCCCCTGCAAATCGCCGGGAAATTCTGGCTTATGAACACGGTGGGGGATTGGATGGAGCGGGGCAGCTCGACCTGAGCTAACGACCGGGAGGGTGGTGCGAGGGTTGCCGCCACACTAACAGAAGTTTGGAGCGTTGGCGCTGCCTCCGCGTTAGTTAGGTCCGTTCTAACGGAACTCAGAGACGTTATTTGCGAGGAAACGGGCATGATCCAATTCTAACGGAACCAGGAGACCTTATTTGGGGCGTGGATGGCGATATGGTCGCCAAAAAGGGGCAATAAGGTCATTACGTTCCGTTACAGCGGGAAATCGCCGGGAAATAGGCAAATAAGGTCTCTACGTTCCGTTAGAGTGGCGCTGGTTCGTTGGAGGGAGGGCGGTGGGCATGACGAGCCCTGCCCCCAAAAAACCCCGACGTTGGCGTGCTAAGCCCCCCAACCCTAAGCCAAAAAGCCGGCCGCTCCCCCAACTTACAGAAAGGGATAACCGGCCGGCTTTTTTTTGTTGCGGTTCTCTTGGCAGAAACTCAAGAGTTACGCGCCTTCTTCTTCGTACCATTGCTCCAGCTGAGCCTGGAGAGCACGGATTTCGGTGAGCAGCGAAATCAGGGGGTAATTTTCCTCGCGAATCGCGGAAAAAGCGGACTCCAGTCCGTTAATATAATCCAGCCCGCTGGTGATCTGCAGCGATTCCTGCAGGAGCTCAAGCTGGTCGCATTCGGCAATTGCACGCGGCAAGGTCGGAACCTCGGAAGCCGTCAGTTTATCGATTTCCTTGTTCAGCCGCAAATTCAAAGCGCTAAGCTGGTAGGCGTAATCACGGGGCATTTCAACGAAGATCAGTTCTTGGTCCTGCTGCAATATGACGTATCTCATTAGGGACATGCTTCACGATTCTCCTTTTCTATCCATCCTACTTGACAGTGTAGCGTAAGGAGAAGTTAAAATTCAAGTAATGAATCTAGCAGATTATCATTTGCATCTACGAACAGGAAGGGGAGAGGACGATGACGGATGAGCAGCTGCAAGCCTGGGTCGAGCAAATCTCGCTGCGTTCCTTCGGCGTGCCTTTCCGGCATAAAGCCCGTTTTAACAGCCGGTTAAGAACAACCGGAGGGCGTTATTTTATGAAAACCCATCATATCGAAATTAATCCCGCGCAACTGGCTGCCTACGGAGAAGAGGAAGTCGAACGCATCATCAAGCACGAATTGTGTCACTACCATCTGCATCTAGCGGGGCGAGGATACCAGCATCGCGACGCGGACTTTAAGGCCCTGCTTCAAAAGGTGGGCGGCAGCCGCTATTGCAACGCCTTGCCCGGAGTAAAACAGCGCAAAACGTTGCCGCACCGCTATAAGCTGGTCTGCACCGCTTGCGGAATGACGTATCTGCGTAAGCGCCGCGTGGATCCCGCCCGATACCGCTGCGGTCGATGTGCGGGGAAACTTCGGCTTTATTCATTATCGGAAGCTTAAGATGTGCTATACTGAAGTCAAACGATTGAAGGAGTGATGTCAGATGGCTCAATCTCAAGCCAAGAAACATCGGCAGAAGCTCATTCGAGAAGGCAAACGCAGCCCCGAGCTCAGCCGCAGCCCATTTGCGTTGCAGGATTTGCGAACCCGCAAGACGAAGACCAAGCAGGAACAACTTCATCGGCAAAAATATAAGAACCACGCTTCCTATTATGGAGACGATGGTTCTTATTATTTTAGTCCTCAGAATCTGTGCTTTTCGATACTGTTAAAAAAATCTCGTGCAACTCACTGTCCTCTGACGTTTTGGTCTGGTGCTGCATGAGAAACGCCGCGACCCATTCTTGAAACTCCTTCGCCTCCTGCGGAGTCAGATACACCTGATCCGTAGTCAGTTGCGCAGAAGACGTTTGCGAGCGAGATGCTTTCAAGAACCGCTTCTTGCTTTCATCATATAAATTGTTGAGCAGCTTCTCGGTTTCTGATAAGGCGACCTGCCTCAGCGTATCGTCAAAATAACTTTTCTTAATCTGAATAGCCCCCTCAAAGGGCTCATAGTACTTCGCTGTAATGCCGTTGATGACCTTCGTATCCACGAGTTGCAGCAGGCCGATGCTCTCCAGTTTTTTGGCATGATAATAGACCTTGGCTGGAACCTCTCCCATCTTATCCGCGACTTCCTTCATCGTTGCCGGACGATTTAATTGCTTAAATGTATCCAGGATCTGAAGGCGATACGGGTCAGAATAGATCCGAATGTCCTCCAGGGTTTTTAATTCCTTCACATTGTCCACCAATATAGCCCCCTACCCGAACCTCATGAGGTTGTCGTCGTTGTTTTTAGTATAGCTTGGGTCTATCAAATGCGCAAAGCAGGTGGAGGATCAGATGTCCATAAAACTTCGCTGCTTTAATAAGAACAGAAGCGGGATAAGCAGGAGGCATCCAAAGCTTACATACAGAAGGTGGACAGGCATCCATTCCCCTACAACCCCGGCCAGCGCGCTGCCTGCAGGAATCGCACAGGTGCAGACCATGGAGTACAATGCTCCAACGCGGCCCAGCAGTTCCTTGGGGACACTTTCCATAAAATAGGTCGTGGATGGGGTGTTGCATAAGGAGACGGAAAGCCCCATGCCAAAGGAAAATAACGCAGCCAAAGCGAGCGGTTGAATCGGAACGACCGCAGGCAGGTACATCAGCGCATAGTTGGCTCCAAGCAGCAAGTAACCGGTGAGGATGAGATGGCTTTTTTTGTAGGCGGAGCCTTTCTTGCCAATCCATAACCCGCTGACAATGGTTCCAGAGATTAAGCTAACCCCCATCAGGCTTAGGCCGGCAGGACCGGAACCTAGAATTTCATCCACATAGACGGCGTTTAGGACGTTAAACGGGGATAAGCAGAAGTTAACGAAAGCCGCAGCCATCACGATGGTAATCAGCAATTTGTTGGATACGAGATATTTAAGCCCAGCCTTCAGTTCCTGAACAAAGGAGTCGTCGGGTTGTGTATCCGTGAGGTGAGGTGCAGGCGAAGCTGGGTTGGTGCTTGGGCTGGAGGTGCGAATCAGAAAAATGAAGCCGGCCGCAAGGGTAAACGTAAGGCCGTCAATCAAAATTGCAGTGGAAATACCTAAGGTTGCAATAATACCGCCGACGGCGGCCATGCCCGCTAATTCAGCTGCCCGCGAAGCGGAAGTGCTGAACGAATTGCCGCTAAGCAGTTTTTCCTTAGGCAGCAGTTGAGGAACCAAAGCCAGCTCAGCAGGAGAGGCAAAGCATTCCAAGGTGGAGGTCAAGAATGTCAGCACATAGAGATGCCAGGGGGCGAGCCAGCCTTGCCAATAGAGGAAGGCCGTGAAGCAGACAATGAGGCCGCGCCCCAGATAGGTGAACGCCGCGACCTTCTTCTTGGACCAGCGATCCACCAGCGTTCCCGCGAAAAAGCTAAAGGCGATGTTCGGGATGAAATTGAGGGCAAACAAGGTGCCCATCATCAAGGTGGAGCCGGTTAGTCTGTATACCATCCAGCTATAAGCAATAGAGTCAATAGAATCGCCAAAACGGGAAATGATACGAGCGAGCAAAAGGTACAGAAACGGTTTATAAGCTGCCAGTTCTCCGATCCGGATCAACGGCCGGCTTTTGACGCGTGCTTCTTGCGACATGAACACTCCTCCTACACAATAAAAATGTTAATACGTTAAAAATATTTTTACGTTAATTTTATTTTATCGATTCTTGGATAGATTGCAACTCTTTTTTTGACGGCTTGTCTGATGGGGAGATCCTGTAATCGTGGGAAGTTGTCCCGGTGCGAAGCCAGGTTGGGGAAAGAAGGAAGGAGGAAGAAAGCGCTGATAGTGTAAAATTTCCGTGGGTGTAGGAATTGGAAAAAGCGAACATAGAAAAAGAGCTTCTCCCTTGGTAAAGTGAGTTTGCCAAAACACGCACCAAGAAGGAGGAAGCTCCTGTGAGCCACTTTACCACAACAATACCGACGATGAAAGAGCTGGAGCAATGGATTTTCCGGAAAATGCAGGAGGAATTCGCTCGTGCGATGAAGCAGGCGCTGGAGGCGCTGGATCAGCAGATCCTGGAGCAACGGGACAGAGAGCGTTATCGAGTAAAGGACGAGCGTGAAACAAGCGTCAACACGGTGTTTGGGAACGTGCGCTTCAAGCGGAGGTTGTACTGTGACCGCAGAAGCGGCAAACACGTGTATCTGCTGGATCAGCTGTTGCAATTCGAAGGACGCGGGAAAGTCAGTCCGCACCTGGAAGAGACCGCAATCGCATTTGCCAGCCAAGGACCGTCGTACCGGGACAGCGCCAAGCGGCTGGAGCAGCTGTTGGGCTACCATGTGCTGAGCCACCAGGCGATCAGGGAAAAACTGCTGGAGCGTGCGGAACAGCCGATGCCAGCGGTGGAACGGCGCGCTGCCCGTGTGCTGTTCGTGGAAGTGGATGGACTGTACACGAAACTGCAACGGAGCAAGAAACGCGGGATGGAGAACGCGATTGCAGTCGTACACGAAGGCTGGGAGAAGATCGGCAAGCGAGTGCGGCTGAAGAATAAGCAGCATTACCTGCATACGAGCGGCGGCAACTTCTGGGAAGGGTTCGGGGACTTTCTGGTGGAGCGTTACGAAATCGACGAGAA
>NZ_JAWDJI010000030.1:0-33451 GCF_032465655.1 Paenibacillus sp. 3LSP
GTTTACGGCAGCGTTGTCGGTCCGGCGCCTGCTTGACAATGGGCTGGCGACCGGACAAGGGCCGGTGCTCGTCCTCGGCGCCACCGGCGGCGTGGGCAGCATGGCTGTGGCGATCCTCAGCCGGCTCGGTTTCACCGTCACCGCGGTCACTGGGAAGCCGCAGGCGCGGGAGAAGCTGGCAGCCTTTGGCGCCGCAGAGGTCCTCTCCCGAGAGGAGGCGGCTTCGGACGCCAAAGGTGCGCTTGGCAAAGAGCGTTGGGCGGCCATCGTTGACCCGGTGGGAGGAGCGATGACGGCCGACCTGCTGAAGTCGGTACGCTATGGCGGCTCGATTGCCTTATCGGGATTAACCGGCGGCAGCGGGATCGAAACGAACGTGTACCCCTTTATTTTACGCGGGGTGAATTTGCTGGGGATCGATTCTGTATTTTGTTCCGCACCGTTGCGGCATGAGCTGTGGCAGCTTCTGGCCGGACCGTGGAAGCCGGAGTCGGTGCTGGCCGGTGGCATCACCGAATATCCGCTGGAGAAGCTGCCGGAGGCGCTTCGTATCGTACTGGCCGGGGAAGCCATCGGGCGCCAGGTCATCTCCTTCATCCACTGAAACGGAATCCATGGTATAAATTGGGGAATCTTGAGACAACCTAACACCATCGGCCGAAGCTGGCTTAGCTTAGGATAAAGGATGGGATACCAATGAGATGGTGGAAGGTTGGATTGGGAATCGCCTTGGCGCTCTCTTTAACCGTAGGATGCGGGAATGTGCAACGGGTAGCCAAGGAAGAGATGAACAAATATAGCATGCAAAGCTATCGGCAAGGGAACGAACGCCAATTAACGACCGGAAAGACGCTGAACACAGCACTGCTGCAAGCATTGAAAGCGGAATGTGCGAAGCGTGGGATCAAATTGACCCATGAAACCTATGCCGAAGGGCTGGACGGGAATATTAGCTACAGTTATTTTATTAACGGGGATGCGCGGCATTTTATAATCGTACACGTATTTCCGAGCGAACAGGATCGGATTCGCGAAATTTCCGAAATTTATGGAACTGGTGATGGCAAGAAGGCAGTCTCCGCCCAGTCGGTCTCCAGCCAGGCTGCGGTCATCTCGGTGAAGGACAATGCTGCCTTGGTTTACTCGTCCAGCGCGCAGAAGGATAGTCCATACCGAGAAGAGATTCAGACGATATTTGATAAATTGCTGGCGCAAATGAATAATCGATCGAAGTAATGACAAAGCATGAGGGCTCATACAAAAACCAACCGCTTCCTTTCGTTTAAGGAAGGAGAGCGGTTGGTTTTTTGCGTTTTATTTCTTATAAATTTCACGCATGACGTGACGCAGCTCGGGAAGGATAATCCGTTCCATCGCCAGCTTCACCGCGCCCTGGGAACCGGGCATGGAGAAGACCGCCGTATTGCCGATCGTTCCGGCGATTGCACGGCTGAGGATGGCGGCCGAACCGATATCTTCCGTAAAGCTGAGGTAACGGAAAATCTCCCCAAACCCGGGCATCTCTTTGTTGAGAAGGCTGCGCACCGCCTCAAACGTCGTATCCCGGGGCGCGATGCCGGTGCCGCCACTCAGCAGAACCGCTTCGATCGCGGGATCGGAAGCGGCTTCCCGCAGCAACTGGCGGATACCGTCATATTCGTCCTTCACGATCACATAGCGGGCTATATGATACCCGTTCTGCCGAAGCAGATCTTGGATCAACCGGCCGCTGGTATCGGTTTCTTCCGTCCGTGTATCAGAGACAGTAATGACGAAACAAGATACTTTATCCGGCGCTTCCATCCGGTGTTCATCAACGGATCTCATCGTGTTCGCTTCCTTTCGTTGGAGGTTAAGTCCATTGTATCATGTTTGACGAGCTAGGAGCGTGAGCTTGTACCGGAGTGGAGCTTCAGGCGGGGGAAGGAAATGGAGTTGCATGTCCGAGGTGGATGGTGTACACTCGCATTCGAATGATTTTATGCTTATATCCCGATGGCAGGAGGTTGTTAAGGTGGGAAACAGGGTGACCCCCGTTTACATATTGTCCGGATTTTTAGGAAGCGGCAAAACGACGCTGCTCCAGCGGCTGATCAGTTATTGGCAGGAGCAGGGGCTTCGTCCGGCCGTGATCATGAACGAAATCGGAGACGTGAATCTCGATGGATTGCTGGTTTCCAACGAAGTGCCGATGGCAGAGATGCTGGGCGGCTGTATTTGCTGCACGATTCGCGGTGACTTAAGCGTACAGATGGCGGAATTGATCGAAGGGGAGAAGCCGGACCTGATCGTAATCGAGGCGACGGGCGCAGGCAATCCGATGGAAATCTTTGATGCCGTGACGGAAGTGTCCCTCTATCTCAAACTGGACATCAAGCCGATGGTGACGGTGGTGGATGCAGCCCATCTGGCTGAGCTGTACGCATCCCAGCAGGGGAAAACCTACCGGCTGATGGTGGAGCAAATCCGCTGCGGGTCCGTATTAATCCTGAATAAAATCGACTTGCTGGAGCCGAATCAGCAGCAGGAAATGACCGCGTTTCTTCGCCGCATGAATCCTTACGCTCAGATCATTCCAGCGGTGAAATGTGGTGTGGAGGTGTCCTCATTATGGGCACACTCCCAAACTCATGACCCTACTCATGATGATGAGGGTCACATCCACGATCATCACCCTCATCATCACGAGGGGCATGATCATCACCATGATCATCAAGAAGCGCATCATCACGATCACAATCATGATCATGCCCATCCTCACGCATCGCATGAGCACGTGACCGTCTATACGCACTATTTTGACGGACCCGTGGACAGTGAGGATTTTGAGCGTTTTATTGCTGAGCTGCCTCGGGAAGTGTATCGCGGCAAAGGGGTTCTGCGATTTACCGATACCGCCAGCCGCTTTCTGTTCCAATATGCGTACCGGGAAGCGGATTACCTGAAAATTACGCCGCAAGGGGATGTCCCTGACGTGGCCGTGTTTATCGGAGAGCACTTCGACAAGCAGGAGCTGGCGCAGCGATTGCGCGCTCTGGAGCACAACGCATCGGAATGAAATAACAAACGTTAGTTCAGGCAAAAGAAGAGAACCGCGAGTCTATCGCGGTTTTCTTCATTATAGTGTCGATTAAATTAATTCTCCCCGGGGCAATCTAAAACTGCTTTTTCTTGAAGAGGGAGAGATTCACATGAATGGAAAATCAAAAAACGCGGCGAAGTTCATCCATTATGTGTGATTTAAGACGGAGATCGAAACCACGATCTTTCGTTTTCGAAACGCCGTCATCGGGATGGATACGTATCCCGCGCTGCTGGGCGTTGGCTATATTATTGGCCCGCGGATCGCAGGCCAGATGCTGGCTGGCGGGATATTGGCCTGGCTGGTGCTGATCCCGATGATTGGATTCTTTGGCGCTGGGTATCGAGATCTTGGAAGCAAACGGCTGGCTTCGCTGGGCGGACGAACGGCAGAAGGTGCGGCCTGGGTAAGCGTGAGCCTATTGTTAGTCTTAAAAAAGGGGAAGAAGTGCAACCTTTCTGGTGGACAGGCCGTCTAGGAGGGCAGAGGTGATAAAGACATGAAGAAAGCAAATCTAAAATCGAAAAATTACCGCAAAATGAAACTGGCTGCCAGCCTGATGATGACCAGTTCGCTGCTCCTGGCTTCCTCCGTGTCCGCCTTCAGCGATGTGCACGGACAGGACGCGAAGCTGACGGAAGAGCTGCAACAGAAAGGGATCATTCAAGGGATCACGAAAGACCATTTCGTTCCGCTCGGCAAGCTGACCGGTGCGCAAGGTATTCATATGATTGTAAAGGCGCTGGAACTCAAGCCGAAAGCTGAAGGCGCACTGCCACCTTCGGGTCATACCGAATGGTACGCAGCCTCGCTGCGGATTGCAGAGGATAACGGCATCAAGTTACCGAAGGATTTTGCGCCAAATAGCCAGCTGAGCCGAGAAGCCTTCGCCGACCTACTGATGCAAGCCATTAACGTTACGGGAAATTACCCGACCATTAAAATGTTTATTGAGGTCGCCGATGCCGACCAAATGAATCCGGATTATGCGAACAGCATTCAGACCTTGTTGCTGATGAAGATCGCAAGTCTGGACGAGCAAGGGAAGTTTCACCCAAAACAAGCGATTACGCGGATTGAAGCAGCACGGCTCGTTCACAATGCTGCGGAATTCGTAGGCAAACATAAGGAAGCGGAGCAAAACGTGCAGGATCAGGTGAGCTTTGAAGTCGAAAAAGTGAATGACCAAATCAATAAGGTCGTCTTGACCCGGGCCCAACAACCGAATCCGGGGTATGGCATTCGCGTTGCGAAAGTTGAGTTCTCCGGGAAAACCGCTACGGTTTATTATGAGCTGCAATCCCCTGAACCGGATATGAATTATATTCAAGTCATTACCGATACGAAAGCAGAGACGTTCGTATCCAGCGAGTACCAGGTAGAAATTAAGCGTTTGTCCGAATAACGACAAAAAAACAACAACCGTTCCTACATTTTAGGAACGGTTGTTTTGTGTTTAACTCGGATTTGCTACCGGAGAGACGGCAGGACCGGCACCGGGGGCGGCCGGTGCTTCGACAGCTCCCGATTGCAGTCGGTACATCTGATAGTACCGTCCGCCGAGGGCCAGCAGCTCTTCGTGCGTGCCACGCTCGACGATTTCACCACGGTGCAATACGAGGATCTGATCGGCACTGCGGATCGTTGACAAACGGTGGGCGATGATGAACGTCGTCCGGCCTCGTTTTAGTACCTCCAGCGCGGATTGAATCAACGCTTCGGTTTCCGTATCAATGTTGGCCGTCGCCTCATCGAGAATGAGGATTGCCGGGTCAAAGGCCAATGCCCGTGCGAAGGAGATCAGCTGACGTTCGCCGGCGGACAGCGTGCTGCCTTTTTCCACGACCGGTTCGTCCAGACCCTTCGGCAAGTGAGCCAAGATCCGGTCCGCGCCAACGTCGATTAGCGCTTTCTCCGCCTTCTCGCGAGAGATGCGTTCGTCACCTAATGTGACGTTCGACAGGATCGTCCCGGTGAACAGGTATGGATCCTGGAGAACAATCCCCATATGCTGGCGAATCCATTGCTTCGGCAGCTCCGTGACGGGTGTGCCGTCGATGGTGATCGTGCCTTTCTGCGGATCGTAGAACCGGAAGAGCAGGTTGATGATCGAGCTTTTACCGGAGCCGGTATGTCCGACCAAAGCAACCGTCTGGCCTTGCTTCGCCTCAAAGGAAATATTTTTCAACACATAGTCTTTCTTGTAAGCGAATGAGACGTCTTTGAACTCAACATTGCCTTTGTAGCGCGGCATCGAACCGTCTATGACGGGCTCACCCGGTTCGTCCATCAGCGCGAACACCCGGCCGGCGGAAACCATTGAGGAATCCAGCGCGGCCAGCTGGTTCACCATCCCGGTGATCGGTTGGAACAATCGTCCAAGCACGTCAACGAAGGCATACAGTACGCCAAGGGATATGACGCTGGATCCGCCAAGCTGCGCTGCACCGAAATACCAGAGTACGGTCGCAAATGCTACGTTCCGCAGGACATTCACCAGGTTATGCGAAGTGAAGGCATTTAAGTTCAGCATCTTGTTCTGGTGCTTCATGTAATCACTGTTTAGGTTCTCGAACTCTTCCCTCGTTTGCTCTTCACGGCGGAAGATTCGGATGATCGACATCCCCTGAATCGATTCATTGATGATGGCGTTAATTTCACTCAACCGCGAGCGGATAATCGTGTTATATTTCGTCGCGAATTTACGGTAGAAAACGATCCACAGATAAATGATCGGAACGACGAATAAGCAGATGAGTCCCAATCTCACGTCCAGAATAAACAAGGCGACGTACACGCCCAGCATGTTAATCACACCGGAGAAGAAGTTGGCCAGCACGGCGATAAACAATTCCTTCACCGCCTCCGTGTCGTTGGTGACGCGGGAGACCACTTTCCCGGCAGGCAGATTATCGAAAAAATGCACCGGCAGCCGCTGAATATGGGCGTAGACGTCCATGCGCAGCTTGCGGATGACTTGGTTGGCTGAGGATTGCAGCCAGTAGGTTTTGCCAAATTCCATCACAATGGCAACAGCTAGGAATACGAAATACCAGACGATCAGCGACAGAATGCCAGGAACCTCCGGCTTGTAAAAAGCAAACAGACCAGACGCGCTAAGTTGTTGCGCTGGATATTGCGTGCTTGCGCCGTCCTTCCGGGTGAGGGTCAGGACGCCGTCTTTAAAGCTGCGGTCGCCGGAGACGTCTGGGATGGCCGCTTCCACGAAGACGAAGCTTTTACCAACCTGCAATACGCGGACCTCGTTGCCTTTGGCTTCACCTTCGGCAAAGCGGTCGCCACGCTTAAAGTTGCGGCCATCGTATGTGGCGGTATATTTGTCTTTGACCGTCGTTTCGTAAAACGGCTGCTCGATTGCCAGCATATGATCGTCGATCATCGTACGAGCGATAAATGGGCCGGCCAGTTCGGCCGCGACCCCAATCGCCAGCATGACGAGCGCGAGGATAAATGTTTTTTTCGCCGTTAAGGCGTATTTGAAAAGTGCTTTTCCCGTATGGGTGTGCATCGCTTTAAGACACCTCCCCGTCAGTCAGGTTCGATTCGACCTGTTGACGTTCGTATTGTTCACGGTACCAGCCGCCTAACTGCAGCAGCATATCATGAGTACCTTCTTCGATAATTTTGCCTTTCTCCAGTACGACGATCCAATCTGCGTGTTCGATGGCGGACAGGCGGTGCGTGGAGATCAGCGTCGTTTTGCCGGCGCGCTTGCTGCGGATGTTCTCGATGATCCGCGCCTCGGTCCGGGCATCCACCGCGGAGAGGGCATCGTCGAGAATCAACAGCTCCGGATCGGCGATAAACGCCCGCGCCAGGGAGACCCGCTGCTTCTGGCCGCCGGAGAGGGCGACGCCTTTCTCGCCGACCAGTGTATCCAGCCCGTCAGAGAGGGTCCCGAGATCTTGGTCGAAGGCTGCGGTGCGAATCGCCTCCATAATTTTCTCGTCGGACGCACCGGGGTAGCCGAACTGGATATTTTGCCGTACCGTCTTGGAGAACAGAATTTGCTCCTGCGGTACATAACCGATCCAGCTGTGCAGCCGTTTCAAGGCAATCTGCTGAATCGGCACGCCGGAGATCGTCAGCTCGCCGCTGCCCACCGGATATTCATGCAGCAGTTGCTTGAGCAGGGTGGACTTCCCGCTGCCGGTCCGGCCGACGATGCCCAGCGTCTCACCGCGCTTAATCGTTAAGTTGATATGCTCGAGATTATTGATCGTTGACGTCGGATAACGGAAGGTGACATCTTTGAACTCGATCGTTTCCGGTCTTTCCACCGGAACCGGGTTCGGAACGTCCTCGACGTCCGGCTTTACGTTTAACGTTTCGTTAACGCGGTCCAGCGAAGCGCCGCCACGCTGCATGATGTTAATCAGTTCGCCGATTGCAAACATCGGCCAAATCATCATGCCGAGGTACATATTAAAGGTTACGAGATCGCCCAGCGTCAGTTCATTTTGAAAGACAAGATAAATGCCGTACGTGAGCCCGATGGCATAGCTGAGTCCAACGCATAAGCGGATCGTAGGTTCGAAATAAGCGTCAACTTTAGCTACTGCCAAGTTTTTCTTATACACGTCATCTGTGATTTCCGCAAAACGTTTCTCATCATTACGCTCTTGGACATAGGCGCGAATAACCCGGATCCCGGCGACAGACTCCAATACCTGGTCGTTCATGTCCCCGAAGGCATCCTGAGCCAAGGTATATCGCTCATGGATGATTTTTCCGTAAATTTTCATCGCCAGGGCGATAAAAGGGAGGGGGATGATTGCCGCTAACGTCAGCTTCCAACTGATCAGCGTGCTCATGGCCAGGAAGATGACCGTGAGGTATGCCGTCGAGTCGGTCAGCGTCAGCATCCCGAAACCGGCGGTGGTGGCCACCGACCGCAAATCGTTGGTCGCCCGGGCCATCAGGTCGCCGGTGCGGCTCCGCTCGAAGAACGGCGGCGTCATCCGCAGCAAATGGCTCATAAACCGAGTGCGAAGCAGCCGCTCGACCAGGTTCGAGCCCCCGAACAGGGAATGCATCCATATGTACGTAATGAGATAAATGAAGATCAGTACGCCGATAATGAGTAAAATATATTGTGTTAATGATGCCCAAGTGACCGTGCCGGCCACGATTTCATCGATGGCGCTGCCAAGCAGCCGCGGCGGGGCAAGTTCCACGATGCCCACAAAGATGAGCAGGAACAAGCCGATGATGTACCGCCTTTTTTCCCGTTTGAAAAACCAACCCAAATTTTTTAAAACCGAAAACATAGTGGGGTTTCCTCCTTTGAATTCCCGATTGCCATACCTGCGGGAGAACCTCTACAAGTGTCCGAAACCTGCCAAAAACCGCAAAAAGGCATATCGTCCGAAAACGATATGCCTTAAAACCATAACATATGTCGCGTCCGTTACTTATGATAAGCAACCTCAGCGTGTATGATATCACGTTTACCCTAATAACCAGAAATGAAGCCAAAGGGGCGGTTATCGCATGAGATGAACCAATCCTGCAGGGGTTGCTCCGGTATTTAGTTGTGTACTGTGATGCGCAGAAAGATACATAGACACTAGATTCACTTTAAACACCGTGATTCACCCTTTCTTGAATGGTAATTAATTGAATGCGATCTCGTATGTTCCCGATTTTAGCATCGCACAAAAGAAGATGTCAAACATTAATTTTCTCAGTAACTATGCAAAACTTCGGAACTTCGTCGAACAAAGGTTTGGCTTTTGGCTCGGTATCGACTACAATAAAAGGGAAGACGGTATGAAATTATTTATACCGTTGTAGTTTCACTTGAAGCACCAAGAAGGTTGGATAGATAGAGGAGGAGAAACGATCATGATTCATGTGAGCAACGAAGCTGTAGCATGGTTTAAGCAGGAACTGGGACTACAGGAAGGTCAGGCAATCCGCTTCTTTGCACGCTATAGTGCGGGAGGCAAGCTGCATCCGGGCTTCTCGCTAGGAATCGACGTGGATCAACCTGTATCCCCGGGGATCAAAGCCGAAGTTGAGGGGATAACGTTCTACATGGAAGAGCAGGATATGTGGTATCTCGATGGGTATCATCTCAACGTGACCTATGATCAACAGTTGGGTGACATCGAATATGAATATGAGGTTGCGGCATCGAATTAATCCATGGCAATAAGCGCAAGAACCAAAAGGCCCGTTCATCGACGGGCCTTTTCCTTTGAAGTTTCAGACGGACGGGAGAGGACCCGTCAATCGTCAAATAATGCTGTCTTCCATCGCAAATTCAAAATCGCCGATATCATATACTTGTACTGGCACCTCGGCTTCAATAATCCGCCGGATTAACTCCAGCTGATCGGTCAGGACCGGCACGTTCTCCCGATGGGCGGTCAGTACGATTTCCGTTTCGATCGGATCAAGGAACTCTCCGTATTGTTCGTTGTCCACCGCGTTCACCACGGTCCAGGTGACATGATCACCGAATAAGATCGAAGGACTCTTAGCCCAAGGAATCGTGAGTGCCCGCTCCAGCTTCTTGCGATTCAGCGGTTCTTCAAGGTAGGCGATCAATTCGCTGATTTTCTGCTTCACGTGCATATCATCGACGGGGTCGTTCATCAGCGGCTCGGGACTATTTTGAAATTCATAAAGCTCCATGACGGTGTTGTAAGGTACAATATATTCCACAGGCGCACTCGGCACCAGCAATTCACCATATATCGCCACCATCACGGCTTCGATCACAAATCGGCGTGACATGGTCATCCTCCTAAAACGGCCTGTAACTCATTGCTGCCTTAATTAACTTACGACAACTCAATTTATTAAGGAGTATACCATAACCAGTTGATAAATTCAGCTTTGCCGCGCGAAAATCGGCTTTTATACGGGAAGGAGGAAATAGCGAATGACATCTAACATAGAGCGAGAAGCTCTTGGGCTATCCCCGCAAACGCAGCGTTGGATCGAGGAACAGACGGGGCGAGGCGCCAAAGTGGTCTCGGCGGTGTCTTTGAAGGGCGGCACTTCATCGGTGGTTTATGGGGTGAAAATAACCCAAGGAGATACCTGCCACGAAGTCGTGCTTAGACAATTTACCAATCGGGAGTGGCTGCGGGAAGAGCCGGAGCTCGCGTTGCACGAGACAGCGGCGTTGCAGACGGCTAGTGCAGCGGGTCTACCGTCGCCGCAAGCGCTTGCCTGTGATCCTGACGGCAGCGCTTGCGGCGTGCCGTCTGTGCTGATGTCTTATCTGACCGGTCAGGTGGTGCTGAACCCGGCAGATCGATTGGATTGGCTGGACGGGCTCGCCCGGATGTTAGCGGAGATCCACGCGGTGGAAGCTTCGCCAATCCGGTGGAACTATTTTACCTATAATGAGGTATCCCGATTGACGGTGCCCCAGTGGTCCCGTGTTCCTGAAGCATGGCGGAAAATGATTAACCGCGTGCAAGGACCTGTGCCAACGTACATGTCGCAATTCATTCATCGCGATTATCACCCGGCTAACGTATTGTGGCGAGAGGGTCAGGTCAGCGGTGTCGTCGATTGGGTGAACGCGTGCATGGGGCCGGCCGGGATTGATACGGGCCACTGTCGGTTGAATCTCGTACAGATGTATGGGGTGGAGGCGGCGGATACTTTTTTGGATCACTATCTTGCTTATGCCCGGCGGGTGAGGTGCGACGTAAACGATCCCTATTGGGATATGCTATGCCTGATCGAAGTGCTGCCAGGTCCGCCCGAAGTGTATCAAGGGTGGCCGGATTTGGGACTGAACGGGTTAACGCCGGAGCTTCTCGCCCGCCGGTTGGATGAATATGCGGAGCGACTGGTTCGGAAGCTGGATACTTACGCCGCCGAACGCTAAGAAATCAACAGAGGATGTGCTAACAAATTGAAACATTGGAAAGCCTATTTGACGTTCGTTAGGCCTTATACGAAATGGATTCTACTTACCTTGTTTATAGGGATGTTGAAGTTTGGCATCCCATCCTTGCTGCCGCTGGTGCAGAAATACGTCGTGGACGATATTTTACTGAACGGAGCAATGGCGCTGGAGCAGAAGGTGTCGCAGCTGATGATCGTACTGGGGGCTACGCTGTTCCTATTTGTGATCGTGCGCGGTCCGGTGGAATATGCACGGCAGTATTTTGCTCAGCTGATCACGGCTCGGATCTTGTTTGATCTGCGCAACAAGCTGTACGGCCATTTGCAGCGGTTGTCTCTGCGATACTACCAAAATACGAAGGTGGGGGAAATTATCTCCCGCTTCATCAACGATGCTGAGCAGACCAAGAACATCGTCGAAGTCGGCATGATGAACGTGTGGCTGGACATGTTTACGCTGGTGTTCGTGCTGGGATTTATGTTCTATTTGAACCCGTGGCTGACGCTGGTGGCCATTGCGATCTTCCCGTTGTACGCGATCGCGGTGAAAGTGCTGTACAAGCGTTTGAAAAAGCTGACCAAAGACCGTTCGGTGGCGCTCGCTGGGATCCAGGCATATTTACATGAGCGGATTCAGGGCATCTCCGTCATCCGCAGCTTTGCCTTGGAACGTCATGATCGGAAGCGGTTTGAAGGGACGAACGGTCGGTTTCTGCAAAAAGCGTTAGCCCACAGCCGCTGGAACGCTTGGACGTTCGCCGTGATCAATACGCTGACCGATATCGCGCCGCTGCTGGTGATTGGGTACGGCGGGTATCAGGTGATTCACGGCGATTTGACGCTGGGGACGTTTGTCGCCTTTTTTGGTTATCTCGATCGGCTATATGCACCGTTAAGGAGGTTAATTAACTCCTCAACCACATTAACACAAGCTTCGGCTTCGTGGGAGCGGGTGCTTGAGCTGATGGAGGAGCCCTACGATATGACCGACGCGCCGGATGCGAAGGCTCTACCGCAGGGCAGCCATGGCGTGATGTTCCGGGATGTGTGGTTCAAGTATCGGGAAGACGGCGAATGGGTGCTCAAAAACATCTCGCTCGAAGTCAATCCTGGCCAAACCGTTGCCTTCGTTGGTATGAGCGGGGGCGGGAAATCGTCGCTAGTTGGGTTGATCCCGCGGTTCTATGACGTGCAGCGGGGGACGCTGACGGTGGGCGGCCGGGACGTCCGCGAGTGGACGATGGAAAGCTTGCGCAGCCGGATCGGCATGGTGCTGCAGGACAACTTCCTGTTTAGCGGCAGCGTGCGCGATAACATTTTGTTCGGCCGGCCGGACGCCACCGTGGACGAGGTGATCGAGGCAGCCCGCGCGGCGAACGCGCATGATTTCATCATGCAGCTGCCGCAGGGCTACGACACCGAGGTCGGGGAGCGCGGCGTCAAGCTGTCCGGCGGGCAGAAACAGCGGATCGCCATCGCCCGCGTCTTCTTGAAGGACCCGCCAATCCTCGTGCTCGATGAGGCGACGTCCGCGCTCGACCTGGAGTCGGAGCACCTGATCCAGCAGTCGCTGCAGCAGCTCTCGCGCGCCCGCACGACGCTGATCGTGGCGCACCGGCTGTCGACGATCACCCACGCCGATCAGATCTTCGTGCTGAAGAACGGCGAAATCGTCGAGCGCGGCACCCACGACGAGTTGATGGCGATCCCGGATGGCGTGTACGCACAGCTGTACAACATCCAGCACCTTAGCCCGGCGGAGAGTGTGGAGCTGGGGTGAGCGGTTGGGTTGCCCACTCTCCGGATAAGGCCATAAAAGGGCGCTATTACGCGCCTTTCTGGCCAGGTCAGGTGAAATAAGGGAAAAAAGTTCCGCTAATGCACGTGGTGATCAGCCGGAAGGCCGGTTTCTGCAGTAACGGCCGGGGAATAAAGACACATTTTACCGCTATTTACTCGGATATCGTTCGAACGGGTGAAATAAAGGAAAAAAGTTCCGTTATGGGCCGACCGATCGTGTTAAAAGTAACTCTACATCCCCAAGAAAAGTGAAAGGAAGTCACGCGTAATTTGGTTTATACTTGCATTGTTATCCGCCGTTTTTGCGGCGCTCACCTCAATCTTGGCGAAGGTTGGCATTGAGGGGGTTAACTCTAATTTGGCGACAGCGATTCGCACGGTTGTGGTGGTTATTATGGCTTGGGGATGGTGTATCTCACCCACGCCCAGAGCGGACTGTCTGAGATCAGCCGCAAAAGCCGGATGTTCCTGATCTTGTCCGGCTTGGCGACCGGTGCATCCTGGCTCTGTTATTTTAAAGCCCTTCAATTGGGACATACCTCCAAAGTCGTGGCGGTCGATAAATTAAGCATCGTCATCACACTGGTTCTGGCAGTAATCTTCTTATATGAGGAATTTTACATACAAGTCGCTGATTGGTTCTATTTTGATCACGATTGGTACGCTGGTTATGGTGCTGTAAGCAAAAGTGTGATTAGATCACTCTATTTAGGATAACTTTTTCTGGTATGATAGAACTATTCTGATAGAGTTTGCGCATAACAGGAACATACACAGATAGGAGCTAACATCATGCTAACAGGGGAAGTTCGCAATAAAGTAGATAAAATTTGGACCGATCTATGGGCTGGTGGTATTACCAATCCAATCACGGTCATTGAGCAATTGACGTATTTAATGTTTATTCGTTCCTTGGATGAGAAGGAATTGGAGAACGAAAGCTTCGAAGCGATCAGCGGCCAACCGATGCCGAAAATTTTTCCGCAAGATGAAGAAGGACAGTTGATGCGTTGGAGCAAGTTTAAGACCATGGATGCACGCATCATTTATGATATCGTCGGCACCAAAGTGTTTCCATTTATCAAAACGTTGAATGGGGAGGACTCGTCGGCATTTTCACGCTATATGCAGGATGCGATGTTCCTGATTCCTACCCCGCAAGTGTTGCAAAAAATCATTACCGGCTTGGATGAACTTTACGAGTATGATATCAAAGACCTTGATATGCAAGGGGACCTCTACGAGTATATGTTGGGCAAGCTGTCAACATCCGGCCAAAACGGCCAATTCCGTACGCCAAAGCATATTCGTGACATGATGGTACGCTTGTTAGCCCCGACACCAAATGATAAAATCTGTGATCCTGCTTGTGGTACAGCCGGTTTTCTTGTCTCGTCTGCAGAGTATATTCGCGAAAAGTACGAGGCCGAGATGACAAGTGAGCAATGGGAGCATTTTGCCGGAGAAATGTTCACGGGGTTTGATACAGACCGCACGATGCTGCGATTGTCAGCGATGAACCTGATGCTGCATTCCATTATCCAACCTCACATTGAGTATGTAGACAGTGTGTCCAAGCAAAATGCGATCTCATCGGCTTACGACATCATTCTGGCGAATCCGCCTTTTACCGGAACCGTTGACACTGAAAGCATTAACAATAATTTAAAAACGGTCTGCGATACGAAAAAGACGGAGTTGCTATTCGTCGCTTTGTTCTTGCGTCTTCTGCGCAAGGGTGGACGCTGTGCTTGTATTGTGCCGGATGGCGTGTTGTTCGGTTCGACCAAAGCGCATAAATCACTTCGCAAAGAGCTGGTCGAGAACCACCAACTGCAAGCGGTCATTTCCATGCCAAGCGGTGTATTTAAACCTTACGCTGGCGTCAGCACCGCCGTACTGATCTTTACCAAAACCGGAGCCGGCGGCACGGATAAAGTATGGTTCTATGACATGAAGGCCGATGGGTACTCGCTGGACGACAAACGTTCGCCGATTGAAGCCAACGACATTCCCGATATTTTGGCGCGTTTCCATAATCTCGACGCCGAGCAGGACCGCAAACCAACCGAGCAAAGTTTCCTGGTGGACAAGTCTGCCATCGCCGCCAACGACTATGACTTGTCGATCAATCGCTACAAAGAAGTCGTGTACGAGAAGGTGGTCTATGACCCGCCAGCGGTCATTATGACCCGTCTTGACGAACTGAGCATCGATATTGCATCCAAGATGGAAGAGTTGAGGGGGCTTATTGGTGAGTAAGTGGGAGAAGGTGAAGTTGGGGGATGTGTGTGACGTTGAACGTGGTGGTTCGCCAAGACCAATAGAGAAGTTCATAACAGAGGATCCGAATGGTATAAATTGGATTAAAATTGGGGATGCATCTCCTGATAGTAAGTATATTACTGAAACGAAGCAAAAGATAATTACATCGGGGATGAAAAAATCAAGATATGTTCAACCTGGAGATTTTCTTCTGTCAAATTCAATGAGTTTTGGTAGACCTTATATCCTAAAAACAGACGGTTGCATTCATGACGGTTGGTTATTACTAAGAGATAAAAACAATTTCTATCATAAAGAATTTCTGTATTATGTGCTTAGTAGCAAATCAATTTATGAAAAATTCAAAAGTTTAGCTGTAGGAGGAGTAGTAAACAACTTAAACTCCACGATAGTAAAACAAGTTGAGTTGCCATTCCCTCCAAAAGATACACAAAAACAAATCGCCAAAACCCTAGACACCGCTGCGGAGCTTCTTGCTATGCGTAAACAGCAGCTTGCAGAGTTGGATAGTCTGATCAAATCAGTGTTTTATGAGATGTTTGGGGATCCGATTTTAAATGATAAAGGCTGGAGAGTAGATAACTTAATCAATATAACTACTAAAGTAGGCTCTGGTGCAACACCTAAAGGTGGTAAGGAAAGTTATCAGAGTAATGGCATTAGTTTAATACGCAGTATGAATGTTCATAATGGTATTTTTAAATATGAACAATTAGCTTATATTAATGACGAACAAGCAAATCAATTAAATAGTGTTATTGTAGAGAAAAAAGATGTATTGATAAATATTACAGGTGCTTCTGTGGCTCGATCTTGCATCGTCCCGGATGATGTCCTTCCAGCTAGAGTAAATCAACATGTATCAATTATTAGGCTCAATCAAGATATAGCAAACTCAGAATATATTTCTAACATGTTCACAACCGAAAGTTATCAGAAACAATTGCTATCAATAGCTGGTGCCGGGGGAGCAACTAGGGAAGCTATTACTAAGCAGCAGCTACTAGAATTATCAGTCCCTCTCCCCCCCCTCCACCTCCAAAACCAATTCGCCACCATCGTGGCGAAGATCGAGGAGCAAAAAGCCCTGGTCAAAAAGGCGATTGAGGAGACACAGACCTTGTTCGACAGCTTGATGGCCGAGTATTTCGAGGACTAAAAGATTGGGATAACAATGGTGGAGAACGTTTATCAGATCTTTTTAAGTTATAGAGTAGGCCGAAAGCGATAGGAAAGGATACTCATGTTTGGTAGTTTCATGGTAAAATGAAAGAGCAATAGAATACGGCGCTCAAGGGTGGTTGGCTCATCTCCGTATAAGGAGGTGATGCCATGACAGTGTATGAGGCGTTAAGCTTGATGATTGCTTTTGCAGTCTTTGTGATCGCGCTGCTGTCCTTCGATAAAAAGAAGTAGACCCCCTTGAGTTTGTTGGACCCGGGGTCTACCTCTAACCAACACGCCGACCGCCTTTGAGGCAATCTGTTGCATGACCGTGGATGTTACCGCATCCGCGGTCATTCCTAATTTAATCCAATTCTAACGTTATCATACCATATCACGCTTGATTCGGAAACTAGAAAAAGAACCAAAGGTAAGGTGACCAGATGCCGGCAAATTTTGAATTTCTGCAGGGACAACAGGAATATCAGCTGTTTGCGGACGCTTGCCTGGAGGCTGAGCGAGTACTGGGGACATCGCCGGCGATGGCTGCGATCGGGAGCCGCAAAGCATTGGAACTGGCTGTCAAATGGGTCTATTCGGCGGATAACACGATTCATATGCCTTATAAAGATAATTTGCAATCGCTCATCCATGAACCGACGTTCCGCTATGCGATGGACCACCAGACCTGGGGCAAACTGCCTTTCATCGTAAAATTGGGGAACCTAGCGGTACATACGGAGAAATCGATCAGCCGTAGTGAATCGATATTATCGCTTTCGGCCTTATTTGAATTTGTTCAATGGCTAGATTATTGTTATGGCGCCAACTACGAGGAGCGTTCGTTTGATGAGAAGCGAGTCCCCACAGGAAAGGTCGTTCTGGACGAAGCCAAGATCAAGGAAAAGGACAGCCTGATCGAGCAAAAAAACTCTGAAATCGAAGCGCTCCGCGCGCAAATCGCCGCCATGAGCGACCGGTTGACTGCCGGTAAGAAGGATCATCAAGAAGAACGCCACTTTAGACCGGTTGACATTTCCGAGTTCCTTACTCGCAAAAAATATATCGATGTCGATTTGAAGCTGCTCGGCTGGACGTTTGGTGATGATGTACGGGAGGAAGTTGAGCTCGAAGGAATGCCTAACGATGAAGGCAAAGGGTTTGCTGACTACGTACTTTATGGAAAAGATGGTCTGCCTCTGGCTGTTATTGAGGCGAAACGAACTTCCATCGATCCGAAAAAAGGCACACATCAAGCCAAGCTGTACGCCGATTGCTTGGAGAACATGACGGGACGCCGGCCGATGATGTTCACAACCAATGGGTTTGAAACTTACCTGTGGGACGATTTAACATCGCCGCAACGTAAGGTGAGCGGGATATTCTCTAAGGCTGACTTGCAAAAGCTGATGAACCGCCGCACCGAACGCAAGAAGTTGGATGAGATCGTGATCGATGATCGGATTACCGACCGGTATTACCAGAAGGAAGCCATCCGTGCGGTATGCGAAAGTATAGGTAGTGGACACCGCCGAGCTTTACTCGTGATGGCAACCGGTACGGGCAAGACGCGTACGGCATCGAGTTTAACGGATGTGCTCTCCCGAGGCGGCTATGTGACGAACGTCTTGTTTTTGGCGGATCGTACTGCTCTTGTTAAACAAGCGAAAGATGATTTTAAAAATTACTTGCCGCATATGTCTCTCTGCAACCTGCTCAGCAACAAAGATGATAAATCTGCCCGCATCGTCTTCTCCACGTATCCGACGATGTTGAATGCGATTGACACAGCCAAAAGTGAGGACGGAAAGCGGCTCTTTACTCCAGCCCATTTTGATCTGATTATCGTTGATGAGGCTCACCGGAGTATCTTCAAGAAGTATCGGGCGATTTTCGAATATTTTGACGCGTTGATCGTAGGTCTGACCGCGACGCCAAAGATGGACGTAGACCGTAACACTTATGAATTCTTCGAGATGGAAAATGGCGTTCCAACTTACGCTTATCCTTATGAGACAGCAGTTGAGGTCGACCATGTGCTGGTGCCATATCACAACATCGAAATTACGACGAAGTTCTTGGAACAGGGCATCACGTACGATGAGCTATCGCCGGAGGATCAGGCGCGGTATGAGGAGGATTTCACCGATGAAGACGGGGAGATGCCGGAATACATCCCGTCACCTGCGGTGAATGAATTCATCTTCAATCAAAACACCGTAGACACGGTACTTGAAGATTTAATGACAAAAGGCATCAAGGTTGCAGGCGGGGACCGATTGGGGAAGAGTATTATTTTTGCCCAAAATAAAAAGCATGCCGAATATATCGTGGAACGGTTCAATAAGCTATATCCCCAATACCGTGGGGGATTTGCCAAGCGGATCATTTCTGAGGACAGCTACGCTCAGTCACTCATTGATGATTTTAAGATGCCGGGGAAAGAGCCGCATATTGCCGTGTCCGTGGATATGCTGGATGCGGGGATCGATGTGCCGCAGATCGTGAATCTGGTCTTCTTCAAACGAATTCGTTCAAAAACGAAGTTCTGGCAGATGATCGGACGGGGGACGCGGCTATGTCCGAATCTGTTTGGAGACGGACAGCATAAGACTGGCTTCGTCATTTTTGACTACCTTGGCAACTTTGAGTTTTTCCGCCAGCATAAGGAAGGACTTCCCGGGAATGAAGCGCAGAGTGTTTCCGAGGCGATTTTTGCCAAAAGAGTTCGGCTGATTCATTTGCTTCAACATGCGGATTTTGTGGGGGAAGCGTATCAAGCGATTCGATTGGACTTAATTACCGTTGTCATCGGACAAGTTCGGGCACTGAATCCGGAACTGGTTTCGGTTCAACTCCAACGTCAGCACGTGGAGAAGTTTAAGGAGGACCAGGCTTATACTTATTTATCCGACGAGGATAAGCATCATCTCATTGCGAACTTAGCACCGCTCGTTTATATGGACGATCCTGACGAATTTGCCAAGCGATTCGACAATTTGATGTATGGACTCATGCTGGCTCAGATCGAGGGGACGCCGCAATTTAACCGTGGCAAGAAGCAATTGATCGATGTTTGCGACGTATTGTGCGGGCGTGCTTCCATCCTGGAAGTGACGAAACAGTTGCCATTGATTCAAAGGATCGGGACGGAGGAGTTTTGGCAGGAGGCCGATCTATTGACCTTCGAAAAGGTTCGTGTAGAGCTACGGGATCTGATCAAGTATACCGTTGATGAAAGTGGAAAGCGTAACCCGATCTATACGAATCTGGTGGATGAGGTATTGATGGTTCAGGAAGGGACGGCGATGTACACGGCGTATGATTTTGAGGATTACAAGCTCAAGGTCAACCGTTATATCGAGTTGAACCGCGATAATGTGGCGATCTATAAGTTACGGAATAATATCCCGTTGACTGCGCTGGACTATGAGAGCCTGGAGAAAGTATTCACTGGGGAGCTGGGGACCGCCGAAGATTATAAACGGGAATTCAAGGATACACCGTTTGGATTGCTTGTACGAAAAGTAGCCAAATTGGAAGTAGAGGCAGCCAATCAGGCGTTTTCCGAGTTTATTAATGACCAATCCTTGACGCAAGCTCAAATCGTGTTTGTGAAAAAAGTGATCGATTATATCGTCCAGAACGGTTATATCGATAATGTAGCCGAACTGACCAAACCGCCGTTTGATAAGCCGCAAAGCTTTATCAAGCTGTTTGATGGATGTAAACAAAAGAAGCTTGTGGATGTGGTGAATCAGATTAAAGAGAATGCGGTGCAGATCGTTTCGGGGGAATAAGAGAGGATGTCAAGCTCGCTGGCGGATGGTGTAACGGATCTAGAAGACCTTATTTGAGTCCAATAAGGTCCATCCCCATTCTCTAACGGAACGTACGGACGTTATTCGCAGCAAAGCGCCTCAAATAATCCCCAATATGCGCCAATTACGTCTTCTGGTTCCGTTAGGCTGGGAAATCGCCGGGAAATAGCGGAATAAGGTCATCTGGTTCCGTTAGAGTACTTCAGCACTATCTCCGCCAACCCGCGCACCAGCGTTTCCGCAGAACCGTGGCCGTACAAGCGCGCTTCCCTAACTCGCGAACCCGGCCCCGCGCATACGGACATACAAAAAGGCTGAACTCTAAACAATCGTTTAGAATTCAGCCTTCTTTTTTGCAGCTGATGCCTCTCACAGCTTCCCAATCACCAACGACAAGATGCCGGCGGCGATCAGCGGACCGACCGGGACGCCCCGGAAGAAGGCGACGCCCAGCACGGTGCCAATCAACAAGCCGGCGACGACGGTCGGCTGATTGCCCATCAAGGTCGCGCCGCGGCCGCCGAGCCAGGCGACCAGCATGCCGACGCCGATGGCGAGCAGGGACTTCCAGTGGAAGAAGGAAGCCCATAGCGTCTGGATGGAGATTTTGCCGCTGGCGACCGGGGTCATCACGCCGATGGTGAGGATGATGATTCCGAGCGTCAGGCCGTATTTCTCCAGCCAGGGGAAGGTTGTGTGCAAATGCAGCACGCGAAGCAGCAGCAATACAATCATCGCCACGGTAATCGGCATGTTGCTGCTGAAAATGCCCAATGCCGCTAGTAACAACAGCAGAAGGGCCGTTACATCAATTTGTTGCATGATCCACCTCCTGCGGTGAATACCAATTATTTTATACGTTGCTTGAGGTTCTCGCCCCTATGATATGCTCAGCGATCAGCTTCCCGTGACCGCGACCGGTTTCGATAAACACCTCGTTGGCGTTACGTCCGGAAGCGATAACTCCCGCAACGTAAAGGCCGGGCACGTTCGTTTCCATCGTCTCCGGATTGAACACCGGCTTCTCCATATCACCGGCCATTTCAACTCCGGCGGAGAACAATAGCTTACGATCAGGCCGGAACCCGGTTAACGCCAAGACAAAATCATTAGCCAATTCCGACGTAGTCCCGTCAGGTCCTTCGATAATTACGCGGTCAGGCAGGATTTCGATCACCCGGGATTTCAGGCGCAAAGCAACCTTGCCTTTGTTGACGGCACTCTCGAACAGCGGCCGTACCCAAGGCTTGATGTTTCCGGACAAGTCCTCCCCGCGATACACGACAGTAACCTCAGCGTTCACGCGTACCAGCTCCAGCGCAGCATCTACTGCGGAGTTGCTGCCGCCGATGATCGTTACTTTCGTACCGGTGTACGGATGCGCCTCTTGGAAGTAATGCGTCACCTTGTCGGTATTTTCTCCTGGAATTCCTAAAATATTGGGGTGATCGAAATAACCTGTCGAGATAATGACATAACGGGCTTGGTATTCCGCCTTCTCACCGCCGCGTTTCTCTGATCGAACCACAAACGAGCCGTCCGGCTGACGCACCACTTCGGTGGCTTCTTCATAAGCGAACACCGGCACATTATAATGATCACTAACCTTGCGGTAATAGGCCAGCGCCTCATGGCGGTAAGGTTTATCGTTCGCCGAAGCAAACGGTACATCTCCGATTTCCAGCAGTTCAGCGGTGCTGAAAAACTGCATATACGTAGGATAAGAATAGATGGAATGGACAAGACAATGTTTCTCTAGAACAAGCACCTGCAGTCCGCGACGCTGGCATTCGATGGCTGCCGATAGACCGCAAGGCCCTGCTCCGATGATAATCACATCCAGCATGGGAACCTCCTCATAGACATTCACTTCAAACGAATTTTTCAAAACACTTCCATCCTACCGCAAATGACGCAGAATTGCCAACCATCCGCTGCAGGTTGTGGGAAGGATGTGGCAATCCTATGAAATCTTTGGCGGACGGGGTTCAATGCAGGAGAATTGGAGTACACTAATAGTGTAAGCGGTTACCTTGGTGATTGAAGTTGAAGGAGGTGCCGAACATGCTGTCCTGGTTTAAAAAACGCAAGCCCAAACAAGTCACAATTCCTACGGCGATCAAGGTTACGTTAGATGAAGTTCGACGCGCCGTGCTGCGTTATGAAGCTGACATGCCGGAGAGAATCAACCGGTTGTCGCTGCTGCTGCCAGACGGAAGTCTGGATATGAAACGCCTGTCACGATATTTAGGCGGTGTGACGGATCAACGGTTTTACTTGTCGAGAGAAACCTATGAAATCTTTCCGGAAGAAGAGCGTGACATCCCTTATTATCTAGATATGGTGCAGGCTGCAGTAGATCATTATGTGGAGGAACGAGGCAAGCTGCCGGTGCTGGAGGATTCTCGCCAGTTGGAGGTCGATTATCGTCTACTGATACGAGAGCATTATTTGAAGGAGATGCCGCCGTTCCCACTGTACGTGACAGATCAGGAGATGTTGTTGACCCATCGCCCTAAACAAGTGATCTAAACCTGAAAAAGCGCATTTCTGGTGAGCCGGAAGTGCGCTATTTATTTGACAGATGTTTTACAATAGAGAGAGACATATGGGGGAAAGTGGGGAACAAGGTTGCAGCTAAAAGCCATACTGTTTGACCTGGATAATACGTTAATGGATCGAGATCACATGTTCCGCAGCTTCGCCGCTCAATTAACGCAGGAGTGCCTGGTGCCAATGGAAGAGACGCAGCGGGAAGCGTTGATCGCGGAGATGATTGAACGGGATAACGATGGATATCGGCCGAAGGAAGGCTTTTTTCAGGAATTGTTGGATTGGTTGCCTTGGCGTCATAAGACGAGCTTGGAGGAACTGAAAGCCTACTACAACCAACATTATATGACCTATGCAAAAGCGATGGATTATGCGGAAGAGACCCTGCGGTACTGCCGTAACCAGAAGCTCCGGTTAGGGATTATCACGAACGGACATAGCAAGCGGCAACACGAAAAAATCGATTTGATCCATCTGCGTCCGTACTTTGATGCGATCATCGTATCCGGGGACGTGGACATCCAGAAGCCTGATCCTCGGATCTATCAGTTGGCATTGGATCGGCTTGGGGTACAAGCGGAGGAGACTGTGATCGTTGGCGATCATCCCCGCAACGATATTTGGGGAGCGGCGCAGGCCGGGATTCGCGGCATTTGGCTGAAGCGCAAGCATGAATGGGACGAGTCGCTGGAAGGGGGGACCCCATGGCGGACGGTTCAGGAGCTGGATGAAGTCCCGGCGTTATTGGAACCATATACCCAGGAGTTATGCGGGACAAAAATGGATTGACAAAGCTTGCCAAGATCCCGTATGATGAGTACAAATTAGGATGAAGGAGGCTGTTATTTATGGTGAATGTACTTGTGACTCGTGTAAATACGGTCTCCTTAGCGGACAAATAAAGCGCTGCGTGTAACTTCCAATCGATGATCAATATCGATGGATTAAGAAGCAGGCAGCGTGAGGCCGCGGGACCGTTAGAACGTCCCGCGGCTTTTTTGCGTCCGCCGACTCCCCGATAGGGGCGGCGGGAAGATGGGGCACAGGCATGGAACTGCTGGACAGCGTCTCCTCAGAAGAGACGCTGGGTAGTTGTTGCTTCATGCCGAGGTGCCCAGGCTGAAGACGCGGGAGGTGAGGATCCCGCGTCTTTTTTTTTTGCGGCTAAGGAGACGGGGCAGTGTCGGAACTCAGATGAACCATTTTATCGACTTGGAGGAATTGGATTGAATTTAAATGAACTTGGATGGAACCCGGAGCGGGAGGACGCTTTACACGAGATGGGGTTAGAGCTGGTCTCACCGGGGCGGATCATCGCGGACCATGGCTACAAATATCGCGTAGCAACGGAGCGGGGTGAAGGTTGGGCAGAAATGAGCGGTCGCCTTCAATTTGAATCAGGTGAACGGAGCGAGTTTCCGGCGGTTGGAGACTGGGTTGCCGTGCGCTTCCTTAGTGATAGCGGCGGAGATGCCGTGATCCATGGTGTGCTTCCGCGCACCAGCCGCATCTCGCGACGTGCCGCCGGGTCGGTGCCGACGGAACAAGTCGTTGCAGCCAATGTCGACCTGCTATTTCTGGTGGCTGCGCTGAACCTGGATTATAATTTGCGCCGGCTGGAGCGGTATTTGATTATGGCTTGGAATAGCGGGGCTGCACCAGTCATTGTGCTGAGTAAAGCTGATTTATGCGACGATCCGGAGCGTTATGTGGTCGAAGCGGAATCGATAGCGCCAGGGGTGCCCGTGATTGCGGTCAGCGCTTTGGAGGATCTGGGACGGGAGCAAGTGGATGCTTTGCTGAAGCCGGGAGTGACGGTGGCTCTTACCGGGTCATCGGGCGCGGGGAAGTCGACGATCTTGAACTGGATGGCAGGGAAAGACGTTCAGAAAACTCAGGCGATCCGGGAAGATGACAGCCGGGGAAGGCATACCACAACGCATCGTGAGCTGTTTGTGCTGCCGCAAGGTGCTGTGATGATCGATACGCCGGGGATGCGTGAGCTGCAGCTATGGGACGATGATGGCGGATGGTCTGAGGCGTTTGGAGAGATTGAGGAACTGGTGAAGCAATGCCGTTTCAGCGATTGCCAGCACAAACGCGAGGCGGGCTGCGCGGTCAGGGAAGCATTGCAAAACGGTCAACTGGAGCGCAAACGGTTCGAGAATTATCTGAAAACGCAGCGGGAGCTGAAGTTTCAGGCAGCCAAGGAGCAAACCCGCCAGCGCTCTGTACGCGCCGCATCGTCAGGGAAATCGAGCCGTCGGGAGCCGCGCGGCAAAGGCGAGCAACGGCGGCGCTTCGTGAACGAATGGGAGTAGTGGAGCGCGACTCCCATCCGAAGGGCTGACAAAAACCTAGCCGGCTGAGAAGCTTACACCCAGCCGGCTAGGTTTACTTGTTCGCTTAAGCTTTGTTAGATTGAAGCGGCAGCCATTTCAACACGTCCTGAATCTTCGCATCCCAATAGCCCCACTCGTGGGAACCGGGTCCTTCCTCATAGGTGAGAGGCAGACCGGCGCGGGTGCAAGCATCGCGGAACGTTTGGTTATCCTCGTACAGGAAATCTTCCGTGCCGCAGCATTGGTACAGCTGAGGAACCGGCTTTCCTTCCTGCATGGCCTTGGCGAGCGGGTCCAGCAGTGCCAGCAGATCGTTGTCCGTGCCCTTAGGCCCGGATTCGCCGAAGATCCGCTGGAACAGGGGGAGATCATGGCGGCGATTTGCGATATCCAGCGCCCCTGACAGGCTGGCGGCATAAGAGAACATCTCCGGCTTGCGCAATGCCAGCTTAAAGGCGCCGTAACCACCCATCGACAACCCGGCAACGAAGGTGTCCTCGCGTCGTTCGGACAACGGGAAGAACGACCGGCAGAGGCGGGGAAGCTCCTCGCTGACGAACGTCCAATAGTTGTTGCCGTACGCCATATCTGTATAGAAGCTCAAATCCACCTGAGGCATTACAACGGCCAGCCCCATCCCCGAAACATAACGTTCAATCGAGGTGCGGCGCAGCCAGATTGTGTCATCGTCCGACATGCCGTGCAGCAGGTAGAGAGTCGGATAAGGCCCGGCGATCGCCGGCGCGGACATCCCGATTTGCGATTGTGCAGGTTCCGGCAGGATGACCGTCATGGAGGTGCTTAGTCCTAATACTTCAGAGAAAAAACGACATTGAAAGAGTGCCATAAATGCTCCAGCTCCTTTGGATTCATGTTCATGCCATCTCGGTATCACAACCTGGTAAGCGCTTACCGAATGGGACACAGATGATTACAATAAAGCTCATCCACCTTCCATTATATCTCGAACCTCTTGCTCTCGAAAATCTAAACTTCGAAATCTTTCGAACAGTTGGCAACAAATTGTGCTAGAATAAAAAAACGGGTTAGTTCCAGGGTTGGGAATAACAACGCTGGGGGTGGATGAAGTGGATTTCCCCTGGAAAAGAAATCTGTACGTGCTGTGGCTTGGTGTATTTTTTTGCAGCACCGCGTACTCCATGGTCATTCCATTCATGTCTCTGTTTATTGCTCATGATCTTGGAGTAACAACGCATCTCACTCTCTGGTCGGGGATTGCATTTGGGGTGACGTTTTTGGCCGGCGCGTTGATCTCTCCCTATTGGGGCTCGTTATCGGATAAGTACGGCCGGAAGCCGATGCTGCTGCGATCCGGCTTTGCGCTGAGTGCGGTGTATGTTCTTTACTTCTTTGTTCGAGATCCTTATCAGTTGATCGCTGTCCGCATCTTGTCCGGGCTCTTGGCCGGATATGTGCCTTCTGCGATTGCACTGGTTGCAACCAATACGCCGGAGAAGCATGTTGGCTATTCGCTGGGAGTGATGTCGACAGCCGGAGCAGCCGGAGGGATTATCGGACCTCTGGTGGGCGGTTCCCTCAGCAAATTCATCGGTTATCGAGAGGCGTTTCTGGCGTCAGGTGCCGTTGTATTGGTGTCAGCTCTGATCGCCTTGATCTTCGTAAAGGAACAGAACTTCGACCGCAACCGGGAGCGTTCGCATGTGCTGGATGATCTCAAGGAGGCGACGGCTAACCGTCCGCTGATGGGCAAGCTGCTTGTCGTGCTGATCGTCACCTCTTCCGTGATGGTGCTTGAGCCGTTGCTTTCGCTGTATGTGTTGGATTTAGGCGCCTCGGCTTCCGATGCTTCACTCAGTTCGGGCATTATTTTTTCGGCGGTAGGTATTTCTACAATTATCGCTGCACCATTCTGGGGCAAAGTTGGCCAGCGAATCGGTTACCACAACACGTTAATGATCGGATTGATCGGCGGCGGGGTCGGCAACATCTTGCAGCATTTCTTTCATTCGTTGGTGGGGTTCGGAATTCTGCGCTTCGTGTACGGTTTGTTCTTCGCTGCCGTGTTCCCGGCATTAAACGCGTTGATCGTACAGTCGACCAAACCGGATTTCCGCGGCCGCGCTTTCAGCTTGAATCAATCCGCGGCTCAGCTTGGCAATATGTTCGGACCAATTGCCGGCGGGGCGTTAGGGTCCTGGATCTCCATTCCGGTGGTGTTTGTCCTGAACGGGGCCATCTTAGCCGTAACGGCCATGACGCTTCGATTCAAGTCCCTCTTTGGAAACCGCCGCTTGACCGAAAGCGAAGGTACCAAGATGCGAGGGTAGTCGGAACGAAACAGAACATAAGAAGAATGTCGATTTTGAAAAGAAAGGCTCCGTACCATCAGCAAGCTGCTAAGGTACGGAGCCTTTCTTCAACGAAACGGTCGCAACGAGAACTAGATTAATAGAGCGAGAGCGCAAGCGAATCATATTCGCTCTTGCTGTGGAGAATTGCTTCAGAGCCTTCGATTTCAATGCTGATTAAGGAGTTCAAGCACTTCTTCAAAGCTTGCTTGCCGTTATAGTATTTGTATTCGAGCGCGCTCGTCAGCAACTTCAAAGTACGCTGCACAGGTTGCTTGCTATCGACATTGAAATAAACGGGAACCAGATTATTTTGGAAGTTAATTAGGATTTTCATTAGAATCACCTCTATACAGTGGTTTCATATTAAACATTGTAGATCGAAAAACTTAAGAAAAGCTTAAAAAAAGATGATATTTCGATTAATGTTTAATGACAGCGAACGAAACAGGACGGAAGTCTCGGTTTGGCACGCTTACATCAGTATTACGGATAGGCAGATCAAAAAGTTTCATGCTCTATGAAAAATTGTGCTTCACCTCCTATTTTTATGGGTACATTGTAATAGATTGGTAAAAAATTCCGAGCACAGGCAATTTGAATAGTGGTATGATTACTGCATCGGAAGCGGGATAAGGACACGCCGAGATCATACCGGCTGTTAGGTCAAGCATCGGAAGCGAGGCCCAATCTGTAGGAGGTGGAAGAATTGATGACAGATTCCTCCCGCAAGGAAAATGTGACGCTTCAAGCGAAAGAATGGCTAAATTTGATAGAGCGGTTAGGAATTCAAACGTGGCAGGATCCAGAGCATCCCTTTCACGTTTTTTTGCAGGAGATGCTAGATTCTGACGCTGAAGGCACGCGTGAGACGCTAAACAGCAAGGATGAGGTGTTGGGGACAGCCCAAGGAGCTCGGATCAGCTTGCCGCAGCACGTCTTAGACGACCTGACCGCCGCATCTGCGGCCGTCAAGGCTTGCCGGCTATCCTTTACTTGCGGAAAGCAAACCTTTGAGGAATATCTGCATATCACCGGCAACCAGATTATCCGATTCAGACGGCTGCCTGGGAAATTCAACCGCTTATACGTAGAACGAATCATCGAAGGGAAACAACTTAGCGTTTTGTTAGCCGGTCGGATGAAGTGGAACTCGCGTACACCGGGGGAGCTTCCCGCCTTAATGATGTCCAGAAAACAATTTGACGCAGCGCTATGTCAAGCCCGGGAGCTGGATCTGAACCGCTTGGCCACCCTCCTGGCAGACATGACGAATGATGAAGAAGGCAGTATCGCCTTAGCCAAATGTATGAAATCTCCACTCGCGCAAGGGGATATCCGGTTCTATGCGAATTGCGGCGGACGCTGGGAGATTCAGCAAATGCAGTTTATGAACAATACGCAGTTCAATTGGTTGATCCGATGCAGCGCAAAGGACGAAGAGGATTGGATGATCGCGACGCCTACACCCCGCCAGCAATTTCAGAAGATCTTGCTGAAGTGGTTTCGTAAGCCGCATAACGCGGAGTGAGGGGGAGATGAGAGAACCCAAGTTTTTTCATGGTCCAAACCAGCCATCCTTGACTAAAAAACACTCCGAAATGGGCAATCTGGATAGTGGCAGGTAATCAGTTTCGCTGAATGAACCCATTTCATCTTCAGGAGTGTGAAGCCATGACAAGCAATCAGACGACGAACCGCGAACGGTTCCAGGGTAAAACGGCGATTATCACCGGAGCCGGTTCCGGGATCGGCAAGGCGGCTGCGGTGAAGCTGGCCAGCGAAGGGGCGAAGGTTGCGCTGTTCGATCTGTTGGATGAACGCACGGAGCAGACGGCGCGAGAGATCAATGCGATGCATGAGGGGGCGGCCCGTGCGTTTGATGTCGACGTGGCGGACCCGGCGCGGGTCGAACAGGCGGTGCGCGAAGCTGCTGAGCAATTTGGCGGCATCGACATCGTCTTCGCGAATGCCGGCATCAACGGCAAGCTGGCGCCCGTCGAGGATCTGAGCTTCGAGGATTGGGAGAAGACGCTGAGCATCAATTTGACGGGCACGTTCCTGACCGTGAAATATACCGTTCCTTACTTAAAACAACGGGGCGGCGGCAGTATTATCATTACCAGTTCCATTAACGGCAATGATAAATTCTCCGGCTTCGGGATGTCGGCTTATAGTACGACGAAAGCGGGACAAGTAGCTTTTGCGAAAATGCTGGCCTTGGAGCTGGCCCAATTCAAAATTCGCGTAAATGCGATCAGCCCCGGCGCCATCGCTACCAACATCGATGCTTCAACCGAGAAGACCAAGGAGCTTCAGGAGATCGTTATTCCGGTTAAATATCCAAAGGGCTCACAGCCCTTGGCGGACGGCCCGGGCCAACCAGAGAATGTGGCGGATCTCGTTGCCTTTTTGGCTTCGGACGAGTCCATCCATATTACCGGAGCCCGAATTGTGATCGATGGGGCGGAGTCGTTGCTATAATGTTTCACCTAGAGTGAAACGAGCCAATGAGATGAACGCTTTCGCAAACGCGGAGGCGTTTTTTTTTTGAAGATATCAGATGGGCATCTGTAAATGAATCCCGATGAAGCTGTGGTATGATACTGGAAGGATAAAGCTTGAGGAGGGATGGAGATGCTGTCCTGGTTAGCGGAACAGAAGATTGCAGAAGCGATGGCCCGCGGGGAGTTTGATCATTTGCCCGGGAAAGGTAAGCCGCTGAAGGTGGAGGACTTATCCGGGGTTCCCGAGGATTTGCGAATGGCCTATAAGCTGATGAAAAATGCGGGGTATGTTCCCGAAGAAGTTCAACTGCAGCAGGAGATGGTCCGGCTGGCCGATTTGCTTGCCGCCTGCGAGGACGGGCCGGAGAAGCAGACATTAAAGAAGCGGCTGACGGAGCAGCAGCTGCGGCTTAATCTACTCATGAGCGAGCGCGGTTTATCAGCGAATCCGGCGTTCCGGCAGTATGAAGAAGCCATCCGCCGGAAGCTGGAATAGGAAGCTGGAGTCTGCTGAACACTAGAATACCAGTGTGAGGGAAGCTGAGAAGGGGGACAGAACAGAGGGCTCGCACCAGTTAGGGCGTAAGCTAGGCAGTAGCTGTGTCACTCATCAGCTTCTGTATCATGGCTTCAGTTAACACAAACGGCTCCCGCGAGATCCGGTCCATTCGGAAGCTGGGAATCAACTCGTTGGCCTTTACAGCTTCCGGGCGCTCGATTAAGCCGCTGATGTAGGCAAGCCAGCCGATGACCGTCTCCGGCTTCGTCCCGGCGGCGCGCAGTGCGGGAAGCCCCAAGTCGCCATGGCGTTTGGCCAACCGCCGTCCGTCCTCGCCAAGGATAAGCGGGGCGTGAGCGAACTTCGGCGGTGTCAAATCTAACGCAGCATAGAGATGGAGCTGGCGGGGCGTGGAGTCGAGCAAGTCGTCACCGCGCAGCACATCGGTGATCCCCATCAGGGCATCATCTACAGTCACCGCCAGTTGATAAGAATACATATGATCGGCCCGACGCACGACAAAATCCCCGCCGCTGCCCGGCGGGAAGACCTGCGGCCCGGCGATCCCGTCGACGAAGCGAATTTCCTCCGGACCAATTGCAAAGCGGAGTGACGGATCTTTGTGCTGCGCTCGGCGTTGCTGCTCCTCCGGGCTTAAGGCGCGGCAAGTGCCGGGATAGGGAGCCCCTTCTGAGGACAAGCCGTGCGGTGCCCCAGCCACCGCGAGCAGCTCCGCCCGGCTGCAGAAGCAAGGGTATAGCCGGCCAGCGGCGTCCAGCTTGGCCAGCGCCTCCTCATAAAGCTCGGTCCGTTCGCTTTGCAGGTAAGGACCGGACGCCTCCGAGGCGCCCGGTCCTTCATCCCAGTCTAACCCCAACCAGCGAAGATCGGCGAGAATCCGTTCCGTGATCGCCGGCTTGGAGCGTTGGGTGTCGATATCTTCAATGCGCAGCACGAAGGTTCCTCCCGCTGCGCGCATTTGCAACCAGGAGAGCAGTGCGATTTTCGCGTTACCCAGGTGCATGTCGCCGGATGGCGTAGGTGCAAATCGTCCGCGTTTCATGATGCTTCACTTCCTCGATTGTTCACTTTTACGTATTATAAGCCTGCTTCGGGCTCTTGAGCGTTCCGGGCTTCGTCACCGCCCTCTGATGTATAAGCACTGTCCATATGAGGCGTGTCCAGCCTTTGGATTTCGATTTTCCGGATCCGGCTGTCTTCGCGCTCGAGGACCGTAAATTGCAAGTCTCCATAGACCAACTGGGTTCCTTCTTCGATGTCCAGGTTATGCCCATAGATCCAACCGCCGATCGTATCCGCCTCGTCTTCCTCCAAATCGGCGTCCAGCAACTCGTTAATCAGCGATACGGAAACTTTGCCGTCAACAATGAGGTGATTCGCCGCGACCTCGGTAATTTCCTGCTCTTCCTCCGCATCGAATTCATCGCGGATGTCGCCGACGATTTCTTCCAGAATGTCCTCGATGGTCACCATCCCGCTTGTACCGCCGTATTCGTCAATCAGCACGGCCATATGCGAACGTTCCTTCTGCATCTTGGTCAGCAGGGCCGGAAGGGGGATATTTTCCGAGACGGTCATCACAGGACGCACGAGGGAAGCCAAAGGGACATCGGCCTGATCCTCGGGAGCCAGGAACAACGCTTTTGTATTTATCACCCCGATAATATTATCTTTATTTCCACGAATGACAGGAAATCGGGTGTATTGCTCCTGTCGAATCATTCTCAGGTTCTCCTCGCGGGATTTAGCTGCATCCAAGCAGACCATATCGGTTCTCGGAACCATGATATCTTTGGCGAGCAGATCATCAAAGGCGAAAATTCGGTTCATGAAGCGGTACTCGCTCTTGTTAATCCGGCCGCTGGCCAGGCTTTCGCTCAGCAACATCCGAAGCTCCTCCTCGCTGTGCGCGTCGTCCCAGTCCGCCGCAGGTTTCAGGCCAAGCCATGCTACGATGCGGCCGGAGGAACGGTTGAGCAGCCAGAGGAACGGGGATAGCAGGGTGCTCAATACCAAGAGCGGCCGGGCAAATGCCAGGATGATGGCTTCGCCCCGTTGGGCTGCCAGCACCTGCGGAACTAATCCGCCAAGCACAACATGCAGGTAGGTAATCGACACGAACGCGATAAGAAAAGAGAAAAAGGTTTCTACGGACTCCGATAAGGGCAGCCGAACAAAGATCGGCGCAAGCAGGCTGCGAACAATTGGCTGGCCCAGCCATCCCAGAGTCAGGGAGTTCACCGTAATGGCCAGTTGGCAGGCTGACAACGCCTGATCGATCCGTTGCGACAGGGCGCGAAGTGCGGACGCTCCACGTCGGCCTTCCCGCGCCCAAGCTTCGATGGTCCGCGGGTGTAACGCACGCAGTGATGCTTCAATGATGACAAACAATGCGGTAAGTACGATCAGCAGTAAAAGGACGAGCAGCTTTAGCAATCGTTTTTCCTCCGATCCCTTCGTTTCTTAGCACCGTATGGTAAAATGTTCTCATAGTGTAACCCGTAAGGAGAGAATCATGACAAAGCTTCCTTTGCCTATTGATGAAGTCATCCCTGAGCTGCAACAAGCGCTTGACCAAGCGGGAACTGCCGTGCTGCTGGCGGAGCCCGGGGCAGGCAAAACGACGCGTGTTCCGCTGTCGCTCCTAAGCGAACCTTGGCTTGGGGGACAGCGGATTTTGCTGCTGGAGCCGCGGCGTTTGGCAGCACGGGCTGCGGCTGTCTATATGGCGTCCCAGCTTGGTGAAGCGGTGGGTGAGACGGTGGGCTACCGTATGCGGGATGACAGCCGAGTGTCGGCGAACACGCGGATCACGGTCGTCACCGAAGGGATTTTGACGCGAATGCTGCAGCAGGACCCGGCCTTAATCGGGACAGGCCTGGTCATTTTCGACGAATTTCATGAGCGCAGTCTGCATGCTGATCTGGGTCTCGCTCTGGCTTGGCAAAGCCGCCAGCTGCTTCGTGACGACCTGCGGCTGCTTGTGATGTCGGCGACATTGGACGCTCGGCCGATCGCCGAGATGCTGGATGGTGCGCCAGTAGTGCAAAGCCGGGGACGCATGTTCCCGGTGGAGACGGTATATGCGCCGGGAGCTGCAAACGAGCCGCTGGAACGGAAGGTGCACCGGGCGGTTCGCCGGGCCCTTGC
>NZ_JAWDJI010000031.1:0-4168 GCF_032465655.1 Paenibacillus sp. 3LSP
TCCTAATACTGTGCAGTCTTTTCCTCGCTTGTTTGTATGATTGATTAAATAAAAACCAAAGATTGCTAATACTGCGCCCATCACGCTCCAAAAAATTGTCATTTCAACCATTATTTTTTTCCACCTTCAAATTTACTTTTCCGAACTTCACTAAGTTTTCTAAATATCTTACTTGCTGAGCCACATATGCTTCTTCTTTGCAACATTCCAAGCGATGATTGACATCGCTTAGAACTGACAAAGGAAAATCATATTTGCTTATTAACTCATTGATTTTATCCATCGTTTTCACTAGTCACTACTTGGCTCATTGATTTTAATAGTTCTTGTTCCTCATCAGTCAATCCTCCGTTTTTAGGACGTAAGACCTCCTCAGCATAGTAATAGTTACCTGCTTTATCATGTTCACCAGCAATTCCTGTTGCATATTTGTTATACAAAGGTGTTTTACAACTAGGACATTTTGTAAATACATTGCCATATTTGGTTATATTTCTGCCTCTATACCTACATACAGGACATGTGACTTCTGCTTGAACCCATTTTGGAATATTGTTTTCTACAGATTTCGTTTTTGCTTCTTTGTTGGTGTTGGTTGTTTCGCTATCTTCTTTGATAAATAAAGCTTCAAAATTTCCTGTAGCCAATTGATGTGCTGCAATTATTTCTTGTGTGTCTAATTCTCGCTCCGATTTAATTGTTACTGTGATTTCTTTGCCTTGAATGACTGTTCTCATTTTATTTCCTCCTAAAAAATAGATTGCCAAATGATTACTGCTAACTTCATTAAAGCCCCCACAAGCATAAGAATGAGAGCAAGAACAAAAGTACATCCTAATAAATCGCTGATAATATCAAACCAATTTTCGATTTTTTTCATTTCTTTAATCCTCCAACTTTGCAGTCAACCCAAATGGCAACTGAATTTTGGGCGGAAATACCCAGAGATGATACATATTGGCTTCATCCACTAATTCACTCATTTTTGGAAAAAACTCTATAGCTTCACGTTCTTCTCCAAATAATTCATTTTTGATTCTTTGTTTTTCTCGCCAAGGAATATCCGTGTTTTCAATGTTACGAATAGCCGCATGAAGTACTGGACCATATTCTTTTGTCTCAACAGTCCGAACTAAAACGGCAAAACTACCATCCGTGTAGCCTCTATCCATTTCAGCAACCCAACCGTGACATCTATTGGTTGATTTTGGGCTTGCTCCTTGTCGCCAATTTTTAGGCAACGGCGAGCGCATACCTTTAACTCTATCGAAACTTTTGCGTTCTTTTTTATTCATTTTTCCTCAACCTTCCTGATATTAATTTCCAAAAGCCTTTCTTACTTCATATGCATCATTAATGATTTTCGTTAATGTATCAGAAGGATAGATACGCTTATTCATGACTTTCTTATCTTGTTCATAAAGCCAGTCGAGCTTCTCTATTGTTCCATCATCAAGCGAATACCTTGGGCGTTTCTTCTTAGGTGGGACATCTTTTTTATTCAACTGTCCCACCTACTTTTTTGTTCTGCGTTTCTTCCGCATTTTTTTAACTGCATGTTCAGGGAAATTTTGGTATTTCCAGTTTAAAAATCTGCCAGAAGAAACTCCTACCGCTTTTTGTATGTCTCTAGATAAATAACCGAGATCAATTAAGTGTTTATATTTTTCATAGGTCAGTTCACTTAATTCCATCTTTGGCAACGGTCTTGATGTTCCCATTAAATCAGAACTAATTTTTTTGCTAATTGATTGAACAGTTTTAAGCTCTTCTTCTGTTAAGTCATTGACAGAACGACCTGCCATTAATACAATAAGTTGCTTTCTTGCTCTAATTTTCTCTTCTTTGGTTACGTTCATACAATCATCCTTCATATATAATTAGATGTGCTATTCCCCTGTGCCGATGTCGACTCTTTTTTCCGTTTCAAATATTCTTCAAAACGTCGGTCAATTTCAGCTTTTTTATTAGGGTCTAGTGCATTTTCTTCTTGCTGTTTATCTACCCAGTCAGGTAACTTTTCACGTCGCACATTATTTTGATATTTTGAATTTGAAGATTTTGCCTGCTGATTTTTCCGTTTTTCCTCTTCACCTTCAATAGCAGCCTTACTAAATAGACGTTTGTTGAAACGATTCTTGAGAATACCTTCTAAATATTTCCATCTGCGATTATTATTTTCGATTGCTGTATTTACACCATGGATCATCCAAGCATCTGCTTGTTCAATGGTCAATCCTGCTTCTTCTAGGTCTTTTAACCAAAAATTGATATTGTCTCCCATAGTATTTCCATACGGACTACCGAACCCATTTTTTTCGAGATAAGAATATATTTGGAGCGAATACTGTTCTGATTCAGTAGTATTTTCTTTACTTTTATTTTCTTTACTTTCCTTTACTTTACTTTGTGGATTAATGTTTACATTATCTCCATTAGAAGAAGAGTTAATGTTTACATTAATTACGTATTGGGTTGGTTTTGGTGATTTTCGTCTTTTTGTTGCTTCGAAGTACACGGCTTGGATGTTTTCAGATGTCAGCACCTTAGCCGAATTGAACAGGTCTTCGTTAAAGAATTCCCACGCAACCAAGCGGGCTACAATCTGATCTAATAATTCCTTACTTACTCCAGGCAGGCGTTTTAAAAGGGTCGCTTTGGTTAAATCATTCCACACAATGAAGTATCCTTTTTTATATACCGCACATAGCAGTTTGATAACCGCAAGCTCACCTTTTATGCCAAATTCCCCAGCAATAGCCTCTATTTTTTCATCTTCGAAAATATCAACATCAAGTGGAAAATAATCAAGACCATCCTTTGTAGGTCTTGCCAAGTCATTACCTCCTAGTACTTATGCAGTTTCTAATTCAAAATATCCTTGTAATACTTCCTGCTCTTTAAATTCATCTAAAACTTTCTTAGAAGTAAGCTTCAGTTTTAAAATATCTTCTTCCTCTAATCGAACCGGAATAATCTGATTCGCTTTAACGAAATAATTTATACCTTGCTGATGCTGTAGTTGGTGATGTTTACGACATAGTGCCATGAGCAGCAATAAACGATGATCGGTTCTCTTTCTATTTTTTCCTGCTCCCACTGATTGAAAGTGAGCAATGTCTGCATGTTCGCCACAAAGACAACATTTTCGATGTTTCAAAGAGGAATAAAACCAATAATCATCTTCTAGAAGATAAATGTAATCTCCAGGAAGCTCGATATTTGCTTCTAGGACAAAATCAATTAAGAAATGAATCCATTGGTTAGCCTCATGACGAGTAGCTAACCGATGGGAAAACACTTCTCCTGTTCTTCCTTTGTAGTAATATTTCATCAATAGCTCTGTTCTTTCAGGGTAGTCGTTGCTATATCTCGCAATATCCCGAATCAATGAATGAGAAAGAGCATTTTGCTTTGATGTAATCTTTCGATTGTCATGGACCTTTACTTCTACATAAAGTTCTTGTCCATCCGCTAATAAATTTAAAAACTCACGATTGATTGGCTTACTAGACTGTATTCGAAACCAATTATTTTTCACTTCAAATACTTTAGCTAGGAATCTCATTCATCCATCTCCACCTGATACTTCACGCCTAAATCTTCGATTGTCTTTTTGATAATGGAAATTTGTTTTGCCGTTCCTGTGATATTTAAAGTAAATGAGTAAGTCGGTTCATCTTCGCTTTCTTCTGCATGTAGTTCTTTGTGTACTTCTACAGCCGTTTTATTTGGTAAAGCTTGCTTGATTTCTGCTTCTGCTTTTTCTAGTTCCCTTTGTTCTTGCTCTAAAACTTCCTTAGCTGCTGCATCTATCTTTGGAAAGATATTAGCAGCCGTTAAGCCTTCATCAATCAACATGACCCAAGAATGTGGTTCTAGCTTGTTTGCCTTTGCGTAACTTTCAACTAGTTTTTTATTCTGTTCTCTTGTGTCTTTTCTTTGTTTTATCTCAATACATTCAGCTAGAATCTCTTTTTCAATCTTTTTAGTAAGTTTATTTTTAGCAGTAAAGTTTGAAGAGTTAAGCCATGAAGACTTCAACTCTATTTCTGAAACTTCTAATCCATAATTGGTAGCTTGTTCGGTTAGTTCAGCTAACACAATTACTTTTCGATCTTCCTTAGTTTTTTCTTCAAATTCTTTGATTTGAGAATCAATTTTATTC
>NZ_JAWDJI010000032.1:0-1268 GCF_032465655.1 Paenibacillus sp. 3LSP
TGTACCTCTGTCAATAGAGTAGACACAAAGAATCGAGAAAATTATGCGGCAGATCGGTACATACGTTCGCACTCATTGGGCGTAGAATACCCAATCGCGGAATGGATTCGTTTTCCATTGTAGAAGCAGGTAATATATTCAAAAATGCGTTTCTTGGCTTGCTTGCGTGTTTTGAACTTCTCCAAGTAGACAAGTTCTTTCTTAAGCACACTGTGGAACGATTCAATACACGCATTATCGTAGCAGTTCCCTTTGCGGCTCATACTGCCTTTCATCTTGTAGGTGCGCAGCCGCGCCTGGTAGTCATGAGAAGCGTACTGGCTGCCGCGATCCGAATGATGCAGAACCTCTTCGCACGGTCGCTGCTGGCTGTGGGCGCGGTCCAGCGCCGTTAACACGAGTTCTTTCGTCATTCGCTCATCCATGTGAAATCCAACGATTTTACGACTGTACAGGTCCATGATGCTTGCCAGGTATAGCCACCCCTCATCGGTCGGGATATACGTAATATCAGCCACCCAGGCCTTGTTTGGAGCGGACGGATTAAACTCGCGGTTCAACACGTTCTCTTGGACAGGCAGGTTGTGCTTCGAGTTGGTTGTGGCCTTGTATTTCTTCACCGTGCGAGAACGTAAACCCAGCTCCTTCATGATCCGAGCGACTGTTTTCTCGGACACTCGTATGCCCTGCTTGTGCAGTTCTTTTGCTACTTTGGGGCTTCCATATAATCGACGGGATTCTAGAAAGATACGACGGATCCGCCGCTCCAGCTTGCGACGTCGCTTTTCACGTTTGCTGGCTTTTCGCTGGGTCCATTTGTAATAGCCGCTTCGGGATACTTCAAAGGCTTCGCACATCTTCGAGACTCGGCACTTGAAGCGATGATCGTGGATGAAGGCATAGATCAGCGCCGGTCTTTGGCGAAGTAGTGCATCGCCTTTTTTAAGATGTCGTTCTCCTCTTCCAGATCACGAAGGCGTTTCTGAAGATCTCTCATTGCTTTATCGTCGGCTTTCAGTTGCCCACTGCCTGGAAAGGCCTGTGCGCCGTCTTTCTTGTATTCCGCCATCCAACGATACAGGGTGTTGTCGCTGATCCCCAGTTCGCGGGCGACCTGCGCCACCGCTTTCCCTTCTTCCTGGATCATCTGAATCGTTTGCAGTTTAAATTCTTTATCGTATTTTTTCGTCATGGTAGCACCTCGAATTTGGATAGATTCATTTTACCCGATTCTCGGTTCTCCATGTCTACTTTTTAGTCTAGCAGCA
>NZ_JAWDJI010000033.1:0-356 GCF_032465655.1 Paenibacillus sp. 3LSP
GGGGAGCGAAAACGCGCAAAGGTTCCGATTTCAGCCGCAAGGGTAATGGCTGTAAGCAATCCAATCCCCCGTAGGGACTGAAGAGCTTGGATCAGAGAAGCCTTAGAACCGGTCGCAGCTTGCTGGACCAGTGCTTTTTCTAGGCGCCCCATGCGTTGCTCGATCTCATCCAAAGCATGAAGCATTTCGCTGAATGCCACGTGCATGGACTCATACGGGAACGTAAGCTGCCCTAACCAGACGCGATACTTCTTGGTCCAGCGACGCTTTATGGTGGCGGGTGGTTCAATCTGGTGACGAAGCAGGAATTTCAAGATCCGCTGACGAGCCCGGTGGGCATCTTCCTTGGCAGCTTC
>NZ_JAWDJI010000034.1:0-1865 GCF_032465655.1 Paenibacillus sp. 3LSP
GGCAGCCGACCTCCCACACCACCGTACGTACCGTTCGGTATACGGCGGTTCCATTAGGAATGCGCAGTAACTTGTCGATAATAATCAGAAAAGAAAAGGAATCCGAGGTTCTTCAGCCTATTGTTACCGAGGGACTTCGAGAGGATTGGGCTATTGGAGATTCTCCAATAGCCCTTTCTTGTGTTTGCGTATTCCCACGCCTTCTGTTCATGAATTCCGAGCGATATAAGCCTTTCGAGTTTCGTCCTCACTCGTTTCCATTGCTTCCAGAAGACCATTCGGATACGCCTTCTCATCCATTTATCAGTGGTTTGGAGTAGTTGTTTCATGTCAGCAAGCTTGAAATAATTTACCCATCCCATGATGTAACGCCTAAGCTTCATCGCCCGGTCGGTGTTGCCCATTCCGTTGCTTCTCGACGTTAGCTCTTTCACTTTAGCTTTCATCTTGGATACGGATTTGGGATGGATTCTGACCCGCGTTTCCCCTTTGCTCTGGTAGAATGAGAAGCCAAGAAATTTAACTTTTGTCGCATCGTCCACAATCGTTTTCTCCCGGTTTACCTTGAGAAACAACTTCTTCTCGATGTAAGGGAGAATTTTCGTCAGGGTACGCTCCGCACTCCTCCTGCTCCGGCAGAATATGAGCATATCGTCTGCGTATCGCACGAATCGATGTCCTCTTGCTTCCAGTTCCTTGTCCAATTCATTCAGCATGATATTGCTGAGAATCGGACTTAGGTTCCCTCCCTGCGGTACGCCGATTTCCGTGTCCTCAAACTTATGCTTCACGACGACTCCCGCCCGGAGATACTTATGGATGAGCGAGATCACTCGTCCGTCTTTGATCGTTCTTGAAAGCACCTCGATGAGCTTGCTTTGGTTGACGGTGTCAAAGTATTTCTCCAAGTCCATATCCACCACGTAACGATATCCCTCTTGCACGTATTGTTGGCTTCGTTTCATCGCGTGGTGTGCGCTCCGTTTGGGTCGGAATCCGTAGCTGTTGTCTGAAAACTGCCTCTCATAAATTGGCGTAAGCACTTGGGCGATTGCCTGCTGGATGACTCGGTCAACCACTGTTGGAATGCCAAGGTTTCTCTTCTTTCCGTTCTCTTTGGGAATCTCTACCCTTCGAACGGGATTCGGGCGGTACTTGCCGCCCAAGATCAGTTGCTTGATGGTCTCGCCGTTGTCTCTGAGATATTGTAGAAGTTCTTCTACTCCCATCCCGTCGATTCCGTGCGATCCCTTGTTCGCTTTGACTCTCTTGAATGCTTCGTTCAAGTTGTCCCTGCTAACGATTTTCTCAAGCAACCGATCCTTCGACTCGGTTGCGTTGGTGTCGTCGGTTTCGGTTATCCTCGCAGGACTGTGCACTCCCGCATATCCTTCGTGTTCCGCACTATTCTTTTGCAAAGAGTCTTCCGTTAGAAGTTGGCTGCCCTTGGCTCCTGTTTCGGTAACTTTCATTGACTTCACCTCCTAAGGTTCAGCCCTTCCCTCGAACCGTCGACTGTTCGCGGTACTATGGCGTCTGCTGACTTCTCATGATAAATCTTGTTTCAACCGTGATTCGAAGTGCATCTCCTCACGTCCATGAGACCTCCCACGGTAAGACGATTCACTTTTCTTCCATATACCCACATCATTTACATTGGTACGTCCGTGTAGTTAATTGGACTTCGTCTTGTTTAGCAGACTCATCCCGTATCCTATGCCTGATGATGTTCGTGTTCCTTGGGCCGGAAGTTTGCCTCCAGCTTCCTTTGGATTCCACCTCGCGGTGGACACCCTTGCTCTTGGCTAGTGGTTGGTAACTACAAACCCCCACAGTGGACTTTCACCACCTAGTTAATCGCCATG
>NZ_JAWDJI010000035.1:0-1375 GCF_032465655.1 Paenibacillus sp. 3LSP
GAACTAAGGTTCTTACAGACGAAGGGGAGAAACCTATCGAGGAAATCGAGGTAGGGGATAAGGTTCTCGCTAAGTCTGAGGAAACCGGAGAAGTGGCGTATAAAGAGGTCGTGGGGCTGTTCCAAAAACAGGCTGACGAAATCTACTATGTCCACATCGGGGATGAAATCATTGAGGTTACGGGTGAGCATCCGTTTTGGTTGGACGGTAAAGGATGGACGTTCGTTAAAGACCTGAAGGTTGGTGACTTGCTTGTTTCGAGTGATGGCTCTAAACTGGCAATAGATAAAATTGAGAAAGAGCCACGCCAAGCAACGGTTTATAACTTTGAAGTTGAAGATTTTAATTCTTACTTTGTTTCTAACCTTGGTATATGGGTTCATAACTGCGAGATTCTTAAAGCAAACAACATGTCCGAATTTTTCAAACTAGATTTTGGCGCTTCAATAAAAAGTCAGTCACAAAAAACGAGTACAATTGTTAAAGGTGCTACGGTTTATAAGGTTAATGGGAAAACAGGGAATGATTATTTAAAGAAAGGTGACCAGTTTTATTTAGATACCTTACACCATGACCACATTGAGGTGTTTGATAGTCGTGGTAAAGTTAAAGCAGTACTGAATTTGGATGGTTCGTTTAATGCGAAGAAAACCGAAGCAGCATTGAAAGAAGGTCGGACAATTCCTTAAAGAGGAGAGAGTGTATGCAGGAAGAGTTAATGAGAACATATACTGTACTTTCTCGTTTGAATGCTTCATGCCGAGAACAAGTTATTTCTCAGGAAGAATTAGACGAGCAAGATTCGAACTTTGAAGATTTACGGAAAATTTTAATTGAACTTGGGAATATCCTAACTAAACTTGAGAGCAATGACTTGAAGTCAGTTGATGAAACAGTCGAAACCCTATTGCAACTGCATCTGAAATTTTCGGACTATATTTGGCATATTGACCAAGTCCATGAGCTAGTAAAGAAAATGGCAGGGAACTACCGAGATTCATATTAGTTTTTCAGACCTTGACCTTGGGGGCAAACCTCAAGGTCTTTCTTTTACCCCTACCCAGTGCCGAATGAATCGGGTGATACACTTTGAAGGAGCCTAACCTTCAATTTCTATTTTGAAAAGTAGGTGAGTGGAAGTGTTGGCTACCAATTTGCAAGATGTTCTAAAAAATTTCGATTTCACAGACAGCGTAGTTACTGAAGTAAAATGGGCTGACAATCTAACAGATCTAATAGTAGTTGTCGATTATTATTGGGATATTCAAGAAGGTCATAACGCTACAAGACTATTAAAGATTTTTTTCAAAAATTGCAAAAACCTGAATCCGTGAACTTGAACAAATAAATCCTGAGGCGGACACAGGAAAATGCA
>NZ_JAWDJI010000036.1:0-458 GCF_032465655.1 Paenibacillus sp. 3LSP
CAGCATGAGCGACAGCACGGTTCGCCGGCGGATTGAGGAGGGGGAAGTTAGTATCGCGAATACGCTTAAGCTCATGGGATTTTTCGAGTTTGATAATGACAAGTTCGATGGGGGTGGCAAGGGTGAATAGTCCGGGTGTTTTTAAAAATCCCTGTCCAATATGCAAGAAAAGGGAAGCCACGCTATTGTGTGATTATGTTACTGAATATCATAGTCGGTCGGTCATACTCGTAAACGGATCATATGAAGATTTTCTAGCGGCAAATGCCGGGCCGAGATTAGATACTTGCGATCTACCTATGTGCGATCAATGTGCAGAACATATAACTGACGGAGTGGACTTTTGCCCGCATCATTACAAGTTGCACCAGCAGGTACAATTACCAGAGAAGTTAAGAAAGTACCAGGTGAGGCAAAAACAAAAGCTAAGAACAGAGATGCAGTAAAGACACAAATAG
>NZ_JAWDJI010000037.1:0-15881 GCF_032465655.1 Paenibacillus sp. 3LSP
TTACCAAGGGAGAAGCTCTTTTTCTATATCCGCTTTTTCCAATTCCTACACCCACAGAGATTTTACACTATCGACGCGCCCTGCTCCCCCTCTTCATTTTGAATCTGTCTATTACCACGGAAGCGGACCAAACTCGTTGGAGAACGTGCCCATTGGGCCATTCTCGTCCAGGAGCGCCAGACGCACCGGTTCACGTGCGGCCTGTTCAACGGTTCGCGTCCCCGCGTAGTTATTAAAATCCGTTCCGGTGAAGCCCGGGCACGCCGCATTCACCTTGATGCCGGACGACTCAAGTTCGATGGCAAAGGCAAGGGTTATCGCATTAAGAGCCGCTTTGGACGGGCTGTAAGATGCGGTGAACACCGAGCGATGCGGAAAATTCGGATCGGAGTTCATCGTTAATGACCCGGATTCGCTCGATACGTTAACAATGCGGCCTGCCGGCGCTTCACGGAGGAGCGGCAGCATCGCTTGGGTAACAGCGATCACGCCAAACACATTCGTCTCGAATACGGCGCGCACTTCATCGAGCTTGGCAACACTCGGAAGGCTATCCTTCACCACCTCCTCGAGCGATCTGCCCGGCTTACCGGCATGGGAGATACCCGCATTATTGACAAGTACATCGAGTCGACCAAATTCGTTCCGAATACGTTCTGCCGCAGCGTTGATAGTGTCCTGGTTCGTAACGTCAAGCTCGATGGCATGTGCGCTCTCCCCAATGCTCTTCGCTGCAGTTACCCCATTCTCAAGATTGCGTGACCCGACGAGTACAGTAAATCCGTGCGCTGCAAGGTCTTTGGCGATTTGAAGTCCAATGCCTTTATTTGCCCCCGTGACCAAGGCAACCGGTTTATTATGCATAACGACTCTCTCCTTTTTTATGGATTGATGAAACAAACTTCCCTAAGCGATTAGGTTGATATGTCAACCAATGAAAGTCTATCTCCAGCAACTTCCCGTTCCCCATCCCAAGATTGAGCTGCGTCTTTTTATGTCAATCTTGCTTGTATCGTTCCTTAAGAATACCCGACCCGATTCCGGAGACAATCATCAGCACCAGTGGGCCAAAATTCCATAGGAATTTGCCGCCAAGCAGGTCAATATCGAGCGAGAATACTTTGTTCAGAATGAGGACACCGATCTTAATAAGTAGCAGAACAAGAGCTGCCAAAAATAGAACATCAAAGAAAAATTTTAGTTTCGGATGAGCCAACTGTTTACTTTCTTTGATCACCTTTTTTGTCAGCTCCTCATCACTTTTTAATAACTCATCAAGACTAATATCAAACAAGTCGCTTATCTTCAAAAGGGTTTCAATGCTCGGATAATTCAGCCCTTTCTCCCATTTGGAGACTGACTGGCGACTGACAAACAACTTCTCGGCTAATTCGTCTTGAGTCCAGCCCTTTTTCATTCGCTCCGCTTTTAACTTCTCACTAAAGATCATCACAACACAGCCTTCCTGAAATTGATAAGCTCATTTTAAGTGATGCCATCTCTAATGTAAAAGAACGGATTGGTTACATCCCAGCGCAACCTCAGGTTGCAAGCGTGATATTAAGCTAGACACGGCCTCTACGTCTATCCGCGCGAACGGCGCTCCGCCTTAAATGCGTAAGTCTTGCCTCTCCATACCGTAAACCAGGTGATCAGTCCAAGAAGTGCAACGGCCCAAGCAAAAGATCCCGCCCCGGTGGAATCCAACAACAGTCCGCCAACGACGCCCCCTCCAGCAACGGCCAGGTTAAAGACGGTCACCAGCATCGATTGTGCCACATCCGCTCCCTCGCCTGCCGCATCCGCGATAGCCGTCTGCAGCAATGTGGGTGCACCTCCGAAGGTCAATCCCCAAATCGAAACACACAGATAGGTGATCGCATGGATTTCGCTAACCAGCCCAAGTGCGATGGAACCCAATACGAACAAAGCCAAGCTGATCAGTGTCAGGAAACGAAGCCGGACGTCTATAAATTGACCTGTGATCCAAATCCCAACGATGGATGAGCAGCCAAAGATCAGCAGAATGAGGTCCAGACGATTCGCAAGCCCGATGTGAGCCATAAATGGCGCGATGTAGGTATAGAGGATGTTGTGAGCCAAAATCCATACAAAAACGACGAATAGTACCGAGCGAACCCCAGGAATTAGGAAAACTTCGGGGATAGGCTGCCGTTGATCATGTCTTTGGCCTGGATAATCCGGCACTGCGGCAAGGATCCACACGATGAGAGCCAGCGCAAGGATGGAGATCATTCCAAAGATCCCCCGCCAATCAAGCAAAGTGCCAAGCCAGGTGCCCAGCGGTACACCTAGAGATAAGGCAATAGGCTGACCCACGCCCACAATCGCGAGTGCACGCCCCTGCAGATGATATGGCACCATTTTTCTCGCATAACCGGCTAGCAGTCCCCAGGTCAATGCTGCCGCCATACCTGCAACGAATCGAGCACCCAAGGTCAAGTAATAGTTGGTAGACAACGCGGTTACCGTGTTAAAAAGAAACAAGCCGCCGACTGCCAACAATAATACATGTTTCCTGCGCCATCCACGCGTTGCAGCGATCAGCGGAATGGCCGCCACCACCGAGCCAAAGGCATATAGCGATACAAGCTGGCCCGCCATCGCTTCGGAGATGCCAAAATCCTTGGAGATTTGCGGCAGCAACCCTGCCGGCATCGTCTCTGTTAATATGGCGATAAAACCAGCCATGGTGAACGCCAGAAGTCGCCAAACGGGAAGTCCAACTGATGCAGGTGCATCCTGAAAGTGAATGCCTGTTGGTGTAGATTCAATATTTTTAACTTTATTCATAGCGTTATCGTTCTTCTCACACCAATCCGGAAGCAGCCATATCTTTGTCCTGATGCCCCGCTTCGAGCGCCCGCCGGAATCTTTGCAGCCCGGCAGCGGCAACTTCTGCAGTGAGATCCGCCTGCTCCACTGCTTCCATCACCAGTTGGGCGTCTTTGAGCGCATTCGCCACCGAGAAGCTGACAGGATAATCATTCGCAAGGATTAAAGCCGCTTTAGACTGAAAAAATGCACTATCCATTGGTCCGCCCTTCACCACATCCACCACCAACGCGGGATCAACGCCCAGCCCCTTGGCGATAGCTAAGCTCTCCGCAACACCATGTGTCAGTGCGAACGCCCAGCTATTTAATGCAAGCTTGAGCCGGCTGGCCGCTCCAATCTTCTCCGACACCCACACGGTCCGTTTGCCAATTGCATCAAACACGGGTTGCACGGTATCTCGATCTTGAGTTGGCCCGGACGCCATGATAACAAGTTGGCCCTGTTCCGCCGGTTGACGAGTGCCCTGGATGGGGGCATCAAACAGTCTGAGTCCATGTTGCTCCGCGAAGCTCGCCAATTCTTCGATCGCTTGGATGCCAACTGTACTCATCTGAATCCAGATCGCTCCCTGGGATAAACCGGAGGCTGCACTTTTCATCACTTCCAGCACGGACGCCCCATCCTTCAGCAGCGTAAGAATTATATTCGCACCTTCCACTGCCTCCTGTGGCGAGTCAAAAACATCCAAACCGGATGCGGCAAGCGCCTCTGCTTTGGCACGTGTCCGATTCCATACACGCACAGAGAAGCCCTGCTTCTGCAGATTACGCGCAACGGGTGCCCCAATAATGCCGGTGCCAAGTACGGCGATCGTTTTTGGATTTGATTTCGTCTCTGCTGTTGTCATTCGAATAACCTCCTCTTTTTTGGAACGTTCATTACAATACTCTGCAAAAAAATTCCTGCAAGGTGTACTGCAGGTTTTTTTCAAGATAAATTTAGAGCGGTGCGATGTTAGCCATTATTAAAGTACCTGAAGAGTGACCTCCACAACATCGAGCAAAATTTGCCGCCGATCCTGCCCAAGATACCCTTTACTTAACACTCGCATCCCTTGAATTGCATTGAGGATAAAGCGAGACAGTGCGCGAACATCCTTGTCTGCAGCAATTTCTCCGCTCTCTTGGGCATATAACAAGGTCTCATAGATGGTTGATTCAAAGGATTTTAAATTTTGCGTCACAATGGCAGCCACTTCCGCATCATGGCTTGCAAGCTCAAGAGCTGCGCTGGCGGTCATGCACCCAAGCCCTTTATCATCGCTGAGTTCTTCATTCACCACTTCCATCAGCAAAGCTCTAACGCGCTCTTTAACTGAACCAGGTCCAGATAACACCGCAATTTTCTCTGCCTTCAACTCCTGGTATCGGCGCAGCGATTGCTCATACAGTTCATGCTTACTGCCAAAGGCATTGTAAATACTGCTTCGACCGAGTTCTGTGCCTTCGACTAAGTCTTGAATAGAGGTCGCCGCATAGCCGCGTTCCCAAAACACATGCATGGCAGCATCCACGATCTCGTCTGGATTAAACTCTTTGGGGCGCAAATGCTCACCTCCCTGCGTCATTTTGAAATGGTCATTACAAAATAGAACATAAATCTTTACCCTTTTTTTGTCAAGACTGATGTGCGTGAGATGAACCTGATTTGAAAAATAGCCGGTAAACATGGGAGTTGCATCGTTTACCGGCTTTTTTCAGCATAGCGAGGCCTTGTCAGACTGCAGTATCTTCTCGCAATATAAATTTACTTAAATCTTCTTGCAATTTCCGGGACATGTCCCTCAACTCCTCGGCAGAGCTTTGGATTTGCTCCATAGAGGCCAGTTGCTCTTCTGCAGCGGCCGCCATGTTCTCCGCTTCATCCGAAGTCTGATGAGAAATATCGGAGATCTCCGCAATAGAGGCAGTTACTTCCTCCATCTCGGCCGACATTTCTTCAGAGGTAGCAGATACTTCCTGAATCCGTTCGCTGACGAGCTTGACCTCATTCAGAATTCGATCGATGGCCGCTTGAGATCGTTCAATGGAATCCATCCCCGCATTCGTCTCGGTCTGCATCGAATTCATGGCAGCTACGGTATCTCCAACAAGGGATCGTATAACATTTAACAGTTCCGAAATGGTCTCCCCGGATTTGGATGTTTCTTCAGCGAGCTTTCCAACCTCTTGTGCAACAACAGCAAAACCACGACCATGTTCCCCTGCGCGCGCCGCTTCGATATTGGCATTCAGCGCAAGCAGCTTGGTTTGATTCGCAATATCCATAATAACTTGAATGATTTGCTCGATCTGCGCGGAATGCTCATCGAGCTTAGTTACAATCTGGGAGGACTCCAGCTGCGTCTTCTTAATGCTTGTCATTTGATTTACGGTCTCCACCAACTGCTGATTCCCATGATCTGCGTGATCATTCGCTTTCATTGCGATCATGGCAACCTCGGATGCAGCCTCAGCAACCCGCTGAACACCAATCGCCATCTCATTCATGGTAGCCGACGTTTCTGCGGTCGTTCTCTTCTGTGACGTTGTCCCTTCCGACACTTCCTGTACCGCAACAGCCACCTGCTGCATCGCCATGGTAGATTCATTGGAGATTTCAGATAGTTTCAGGGAAGCCTGGAATGTGGTTGCCGCAATTTGCTGACTATTGCTCAGCACCCGATTCATCGATCTTTGCATTTCATTAAAGGCAATCCCGACAAGCTGCAGCTCATCCTTCGTAGGTAAGACAATATCCTGAGAGAAATCGCCCTGGGCCATGGCTTCGGCACGCTGTTTTAAAGTACGAACGGTTTCGATCACGCTTCGATAGAAGGATACATAGAATTGGAATACCAACAGCAGTACCACAGCTGTAATCAATAAGAAAATATTTCGCACCGTCGTAATATCATGGATACGTTCCTGAAGCTTATCGCCCAATTCGATTGCGGCCAACTCGAATAGCTCACCCGCTGATTTAATGGCCGTCGTTCCTTCCTCAAAGAACACATTAGCATCCATGCTCATCCCGTTAGGGTTTAAAATTTCTTCATCCAGCAAGCCGAGAAATTGCTGAAGGTTCTGTACAGTTTGTTCCCCCTTCTTAAGGAGTTCCTCATTCATGGTGTTGTTCAACTCGTAAATTTTGGCCAGCGACTTGTTCAGATTGTCGAGTTCGACCTCACTCATTGAAACTTCTACTTGCAACTGAACTGCCATATCATTCGACAGTTTTCTTGTGACGAGAACCCCATTTCCCTGTCCCCGGAAGACCGCTGCGCTCTCAATTAATTGAGGCAGTTCCTCGACGGTCATTTTCATCAAGTAATAGGAGTTAATCTCATTATCCAGAGATAGGCTCGACTCATCCGCACTGAGAACGATCAGCTCTTTAGCCAAGGACACCAGATCAGAATGACGATCAAAACTCTCGGTTGCCTTTAAGCCTTCATAAGAGCTAAGTAGGGCTTCCCATTCTTTTTTGAGAGAATTCCATTTTTCATAGGATTGGGGAAGACCATGCTCAAGAAAATGATGGTCCATTTCTTCAATTAATTGAGAGATCTCTTGTTGCTTCGCCTCAATTTGAGCCTTGGCTTCTTTATTTCCGTTCAGGTACCCGTTTACAAGTCCGCGATGCTCTTGTACCCTCAGGATGAAAGGCATCAAGTCTTCGACTTGCTCCAAGCCAATCCGCTCATTCTTCATCGTTTTCAAATCATTTTGCTGCGTTGAGATCCAGATAGCTAGAAGGATAGCAATCGGAATCAGAAATAACAAACTGATCAGCATGAATTTTTGTCCATATTTGAGCCTCGTAATGATTGAGGTAAATGGACTTAGGAATTTGTCTAGCATCTTACCACACACCCTTTGCATATATATGTATTTCCTTTGATGCCCTTGTGTGTTGCCAAGATATTCGACCTGAGATTTAGTAGAAAAACCACAATCTATCGATTGTGGACTGAGGTAAACGAACGTAATCTTTATTCACGATATCCGATCTTGATGTGTAAACCTGCTAGCTCCTGCTCGAATCCGGTCATACTTGGCTTCATAATCTTGAAAATTAACAATAACCCGTTCAATCTGCACGGGTAATCTCGCTCTGATCATCCTGCTACATAAGTCCCCGCAACAAATTGGATCAGATCAAAGATGAATCCTTGAATTCCATACTCTTATATTTAAAGTATCGGCAAAATTTTCTCTATTGTGAATAGATGCACAAGTAAATCTAAAATTTCTCCTCGCTTATCTTCATGCAGACGCAAAAAAGTAACCAGCTTAATGGCAATCTTGAACATACGAACCCCTCCCAAGACCTTACAATACCTATGATACAGCTATCCGTACCGTTCACAAGAACATACTAAAGGCCATCCTTCATAGGATGGCCTCACGCTCGCTACCGTGATCATCATCAAGAAAACTCTCTGGTCAACCTACCCTGCGCTTCCCTCCAAGCCTTGTCCAGACGCTGCTTCTGAAGCAAATGGTGGCGATAGTGCATTTCGATCAGGTGGAGCCATTCCAACGCATTTAATCCGCCGAATTGCGGATGGGCAACTGTATTTCGAGCGATCTCTTTACTCAATTCTGATCGGCCCTCGGTAATCGGATCGAACACCAATGCAATCTCAGGCTCGATCTCGCTCATCTTGCGTAATGTATCCTGCATTCCACCCACAAGCTGTTCTTTGCTTTCCGGTTGCGGCGGTGTGTATTGTGGGGACGGGGGAACTCGGACTCGATCTGGCGGGAAGCTCCCCATTGTGAACAGCTTCTCACCCAGCTGCGTCTTCCCCTCCCGTGAGACTTCCGTGCCGCCGCCCGGTTCAAGGCATAGTGCGGCATTCCTCAACTGCCACTGTGCAGAGCGGATTAAATGCATGTACATCTGTCCCAGCGACCATTCGTCCCCCGCCGGCTTCCATAGCAGTTGATCCAGACTTACACCATCCAATTCGCGTATATAAATGGTGACGGTCTCCTCGAATTTACCCAATATTTCTTTCATATCCATTACTGAACCCAACCCCTTCCTGTTCAAGTTAGATTCAGCATACCTAAACGCTACTGACAACAGTTTGTCAGTAGTGTTCCAGCATTTTTTGGATTTCCTCTCGAACTTGAGCACGCAACGATTCCGGCTCCAGTACACGTACCGCTGCTCCCCATCCAAGCGTCCATGGAAGGAGGTCCTCCACCCGCCGAACGCGGAACGTCGCCAGCCCGCCTTCCTCCCCCAGTTCGAACGACTCCATATAGAAATTGTCTGATTCCTGAACCCGGTCCGCAATGGCATGATCGACCCACATGCGGACGGTCACATTCCGATCGTCTACAGATCGGTGATCCTGAAAGCTAAAGCCCGGCACGATGCTGAACGACTCTTCCAGTACAACAAGCTCGCTCATACGAGACAGCCGAAAGTGCCTGATGTCTTGCCTCAGTTCGCAGAACGCAACAAGCATCCACACCCCTTGAGAAAAAACGAGCCCATAAGGATGCACCGTCCGCACGCTATGACGATCTCCATCCGGATCCGGCCATTTTTTGGAGTAACCAAACCGAACCTTCCGCTTCCGCAGAACCGCTTGGCGTAACTGTTCGAACGTCTCTTTTTCCTGCCCGCGCGTTTTCGTTCCATGTTCATTCAGCAGTCGAATTGTCGATCGAATCCGCTCGGTCTCCCCGAATACGTTCTCCGGCAAAATCGTCTCGATCTTCTCCTGCGCACTGCGCGCCTTCGCCCCGTACTCCGCGTCCAACCTCATGTTGACGAAATCCGCCCCGATAAGCAGCGCCACCGCTTCCTCCGATGTGAAGCTAACCGGAGGGAGAAAGTATCCATCCATTAAGGAGTAACCAACTCCCGGTGCCCCCGCCACCGGAACCCCCGCTTCGCTGAGCGCTTGGATGTCACGGTATATCGTGCGGACACTCGTCTCGAACTTGGCGGCCAAATCCTCGGCGCGCAGTACACCTTTACGCTGCAACTCAATCACGATGGCCAGCATTCGATCGGTTTTGTTCACATCATCCGCATCCTTTTTTTGAAACATCAAAATAACCTTTGTCTTTTATTCGCTTTCAATTACCTCGTTGCGTGTTTTCATACAACTGAAACATATCCATCTGCGCACCCAGAGCCTTAGCATTTTGGAAAGCCTCCCTGACGCTTTGTTTGTTCTGAATCAGATCGTAAAAGAACCTCAGGACAAACATGAGCGCATCATTTCCATCTGGATAGTCATTAGGTCCAATATAGAATTCGCAGCCACTGTCGAGAAATGCTTGTGCCGTCTCAAATGCTCCAACTGAGCACCCGGTGCCGATGACCGTTTTCCCTGCCAGCTTGGCAAAGCGTCTGATCTCCTCCGGCCCAAAGTTCCCCTTAGGTTCCTCCGGTTCGTAGATGCTTTCTTCCAACTCTGGCATGATCAGTTGGCCTTCGTCGCCATGGAAGCTAAGAATGATCGTGTCCGTATTCGGATATAGATCCTTGCCGGATAGGATATCTATCAGATCGCTTGGTCTGCCGACCCAATAAGTAAACACTCTTGCACCAAAATACTCCAGCGTGGCTCGAATGGCTTGAACTTCCATATCGCAATCAGGCCCGCATACCAATGCGACGTTCATTTCAGGTTTACTCATCTTCTTCCCCTCAAATGGAGGTCCGTCTCCTCCTATCATTTCCCAATATTTTACCATCAGGTGAGATGCGGGGGCAATTTGGGTGAGCATGATAATATTAAGAGGCTCTCGATTTGCGAGAGCCTCTTGCTTTGCTTATGTGTTTATGTAATCAGCGATAATACGAAGTAGTCAACGGAACAAAGACAGCTCCTCCATTTTTCGCATTCCCATTAACATATAGGGAGTTGAAACCGCTAATATCAACCTCGATCGTCACAAGTCCATCTTCCGGTTTAATGACATCGACAGTTTTCAGTACCGTTGAACCTTCAGCATCTTTAATTTCAAACTTTTCAATGTTTTCCCCGATAGCTGCAATTTGAAGATAGAGCTTTTGATATTGCTTCTTGGGATACAGCATAAAGCTGCTGCTACGATCGCCGGAAGCAGAATTATAATATACCTCTTTGTAATCTTTGCCTTGATAAGTTGTATATTGAGGGTCTTTCGTATGGTACATATCATCGAAGCCTTTGGCAATGGATGTTCCTTCAACTTTTTCTCCTAAGTTGACAGTATTCGTTGCTGCATCGAAGCTGACCGCAACACCTAGAGCTTCTGATACCGCACGAACGGGCAAATAAGTTGTATTATCGTAAGAGATTGGAACGACTGGCTTACCATTTTGATTTGTAAGTTGCACAGCAGTTCCATTGACTACAATCTTGATATCATGGTTTAAGTACGCTTTAATTTCCTGGAGTTTCGAACCTGCGAATACGCCTGTTCCCATACTGGCCGCTAAAGACAGCGCAATTAGAATCGCAAAATATTTTTTCTTCAAGTGATATCTCCTCTCTATATTGAAATTATTAAAATTAATTCATTATACCAAGTATTTAAAATTGAAGGCAAGCAAGGAATTGCTAAATCATTTTCCGTCATTACGAGAGACCCTGATGCTAGATATGATGCCGATTTAAGCACACTTGCTTCATGCAATATTGCTCTTTTACGGTTTTCTTGTCGTCATACATGCGTGTGTCACAAGTATGATAGAGTTGCTCATAATTCATGCCGTCTTCGCCCACAAAGGCAACTCCAATACTAGGAACAATCTCGATTTGGATTTGATCCTGTCTATACAAGTTATATTGGAAAGCGTTCCGAACCTTGTTAACTTGCTTAAGAAATAGATCCTCGGAATTGATTTCTTCAAAGAACATCACAAATTCATCGCCGCCTAAACGTGCGAATAGATGTGGTTTCGGCAAGTGTTCACGCCAAAATCTCGCCGTAAAAATCAGCACCTGATCGCCAATTTGATGACCATACGTATCATTGATTTCTTTAAAAAAGTTTAAATCACATATGATCATCGCACCGTCTGGTTTTCGATCTTGAGCTAACTTTCGCTTTACTTCGCCTTCGAAGTAGGCACGATTGTATACACCCGTGAGTACATCGTGATAAGCTAAGTACTCATTTAAGGTTCTGAGCTGAAACTCCTGTGTTACCTCATGAATCATGCAATAATAATATGTTTCGCAGCCCAGATTCACCTTAGAAGCATCAATCAAAACGATGTTCTCGTTGCCATCTTCATTTAAATAATGGATCCGATAACCTTTGATGGTGAAGTTCTCATCTAAATGAGCAAACATTTGATCCCAAGCATCGGGATCATTTTGATAATTAAAATAATTTCTAAAATCCGTCTGAATTCTCATTTGATAGTTCAACTTTCCAATGTCATTGACCTCTAGCAATTGCTTATTATTATCGAGAATCACCATCGGTGTCGCAGAAGATTCCATGAGGGAAGAATAACGTTTGGCAGCACTGGGGACTAGATTCAACTTTACGATGAAGCAAGCAATGAGCGTACAGGCCATAGCCGACAACCATAAACCTGGTGTTGCTGGCACAACAAACGGGAAGGAAACGACAGGGATCCCCGAGAGAACTATACCGAAACACGCAATCGCCGCAAAACCAAAGCATACCTTAAAGAAGAGTTGATGTCCCGCAGACACTACATATTTGTAACCCATACATAAAAGAGCTAACACAACGGTACACGATCCGATATTCGCCAAGGTAGAAAGGAGAGGCTGTGTCATGATGGTACTTCCTACATACCCCATACCTAGCATCAGAATAGAGAAGCCATAAAAGATACGAGGTAGCCCTGCCATATGGGAGGGTTGCATGGTTTGTATCATGTCATAGAGGATATGAACAATGAAGGCAAAGCTTAAGTAAAGGGCGATCACCCCAACATAAAGATGGATCGAGCGACTCCAATCCGTTGACACCATTAAGGCAATCAACTCGGCTGTAAAACCAACCGCACTGCATAAAATTCCTGCCGCTAGGAATCTTGCCGTTTTATAAGGGTACGACCTAACTAAGATGTAAGTAGCGAAAATCCATAAAAAAATACTAGGTACAAGCAGCGTTAATACATCACACATTACATTCTCTGTCCTCAATATCAACACCCTCTTAATACAGCAAAATGAAGGACACCCCTGCCAGGCATCCTTCACAGATACGATCTAAGTGATTCCTGTTTTCAACTGTGAATGAAGCCCTGACTCCCTCAAATGGATTAATTCTAATTTAGCATGGTTAATTCCCACATATACGAAATGTAAAGAAAACTTTAAGTAGAACGAACCCCCGATTTTTCAATTGTCTTTGCACCATAAAATCGTATAATGTATAAAACTGAGGATCTGAAGATCTTTATCGGAATGGAAGTTCGGAGATCATGATGAAAAAAATTCTACCTTTCATGGATTGGGGCATATTCGCTCTTCGTTCGTACCATTATATTTTGCTGTTGTCCCGGCTTTTCATTGACGGCATGCCCTCAACCCGCACATCGTTATACATGATCTGGTTGCTGGCAGCGTTTATCGTCCCTATCCTATTCTGGTTCCCTGGGCGGCGGATGAACAAAACCTGGTTCTGCATCATGGAACTGCTGCTAGGCGGCTCTTATTATGTGAACTCGGTTTTCCATCCTGATTTGGCATCCAAGGCAGACTATTTGTTACCGAGTCTTGCAATGGGGTATTTGTGCACTCGATACACACTCTGGATCATTCCTATCGTTGCTTTGATTCCTTTTACCTTTCAATCTCACTTCAAATTGTCTTGGGAGCAGACCCTCGGTATCGGAACAGATAACCTGATCTTTTGCTTTATCGGGGTATGGGCAAGCTCCGTAGCCAATGCGTACGATCAGAAAAATAAACTGGTAGCTGAAGTGGAGCAGCAAAATAAGCTGTTAACCCACTACGCCGCGGAAGTAGAGAAGATGACTTTACTTGAAGAACGCCATCGCTTGTCCGAGGAGCTTCATGATACGCTTGGGCACTCTTTTATATCGCTTATTATGAGCCTCGATGCTGCCATTGCCCTGTTGGATCACAAGCCGGCCGAAGTCAAGGATCGGTTAAATCGCTTAAGAGAATTAGCTGAGCGCAATCTGAACGAAATGAGAAGCATCGTCCATGAGATGGGCGACGAAGGAGAATCAAATCTTTACCAACAGATTGAGACACTTGCGTTCAATTTCCGGATACATACAGGAACTGATGTGGTTTTAAACCTGTCAGGAACTGAGCCAGCGTTGCGTTTCCAAGCACGTCAGACCATCCTGCGAGTCATACAAGAATCTTTTACAAACGCATTAAAACATGGAAAAGCAACTCAACTGCATCTGGAGCTTCGGTTGTCTGAGACCCACGTGCATCTATTCATCCGAAATAACGGCAAGCCGATTAATCGGCTGGAATATGGCTTTGGCTTGACTGCTATGAAACAACGGGTTGAGCATTTGGGAGGAACCCTGTCTGTATCATCTGAAGCCGGAACGGACCCGGTTACCGAGGTCAGCTGTCAATTTCCTCTGGAAGGAGTAATCCTGCATGTCCAAAATTAAAATGCTGATTGCAGATGATCAGGAATTAATTCTTGAGAGTCTCCATATCGTGCTGTCGATGGAAGAGGATTTTGAAATTGTCGGGTTAGCCAAAAATGGCGAAGAAGCCGTCAAATCCTGCGAGCAGTTACAGCCGGATATTGTACTGATGGATATCAATATGCCAGTCATGGACGGCGTCGCTGCAACAGCAAAGATTAAAGAGCGAACACCCGCAACCAAAGTCATTATACTCACCTCTTACCGGGAAGTGGAATATGTGTTGACGGCATTAAGCCATGGCGCGGAAGGCTATTTGCTCAAAGCGATTCATCCCAAGGAACTAGCTGCGGGCATACGTGTCGTTCATGCGGGAGGAACGTTAATTACGCAGGAGATGGCCAGTAAAATGATCAAAAATTTGAACCTCACCCCTGCCCCACAAATTAACGAATACGGACTTAGCGCTCGCGAGATTGAAGTGCTGCATAAGCTGGCTTCAGGCATGCGTAATCAAGACATTGCCGAGGCCCTGCATCTTAGCGAGGGAACCGTTAAAAATTACATCTCAACGATCTATTCGAAGCTGAATGTGGGAGGACGGCAAGAGGCCGCCCGCAAAGCCCGAGATTCAGGGATCATATGACTTTTTAATGACGAATACTCACTATGGTTTATGACTTTTTCAGCCTACACTCGTAATAAACGAGCAAAAAAAGGGGCTGAAACAACCATGAACAGCAAGTTCTCACGTTTTCCTATCACATGGATGTTGGCGGGGGCTTTGGGCATCATTTTGATCGATTCCCTATTTCGACCCTTGGCCTATCAGGCGGGAGAAGTCGCTTCCCTTGCGATTACATTCGTGGAAGGTTCGATTGCTATTCTCGTATATAGGCTGACAATGAAATACCTTGCTAACCGTCCAACTCCTGAATTAACAAGACAACGCGCAGGTATTGAAGCTGGGATGGGGCTTGTAACAGGGGTACTCTTTATCCTAGTGTCCATTTTGATAATTGTTGCTGCGGGAGGGTACACCTTTCAATGGGCGAGCTCTGCAGATACAAGCTCCATTCTGGCATCCTCCATTACCTCAGCTTTAGGCGCAGCCTTTGTAGAGGAGCTCATCTTTCGCGGGCTTATGTTTCAAGCCATTACGAAATTGGCCGGGCCCTGGCTCGCACTCGCTGTAACCTCACTCTTCTTCGGAATAGCCCATCTTGGGAATACAGGGGCAACACTATGGAGTGCGTTCGCTATTTCCATTGAGGCGGGCGTTCTGCTTGGAGCGGCATTTATATGGCGGCGGAACCTGTGGTTTGTCATGGGACTGCATTTCGGCTGGAATGCCGTCGAGGGCTTGCTTGGTATTCCTGTTTCTGGGCACACAACAACCGGTCTGTTTACGGTGAAAGCAGAAGGTGCCGCACTTCTCACTGGGGGAACGTTTGGCCTTGAAGCCTCTATTGTTCCCGTTGTGGTCAGTCTGGCGATCGCCATTCCGATGCTGATGGTTGCCAAGCGGAAACAGCCCTCGTTTAAAGAAATTTGATCTGATCTTACCGGCTGCTGATCATATTCCTCTCCTGCTTCCGGGGCGGGCATCATCCTTGTTCACTTCCACTTTTTCGTATTATTTCTCACATCCACTAGGATTTTACAATGCTATGTTAATGATAGAAACCTTATCCTGCTTTAGGAGGTAATTTGATGAGCAAGTATGATGAAGCCATGAAGTTGCTGGAAGAACAAGTAGGTAACAAGGACTGCCTCATCTCCCTGTCCACCATCGCACTGGAACCGGGTGCGGGTGGCAGAAGCCGCCCCGCCGCCCGTATTGTTGACGCCTATTATGAGGACGGCGCGTTCTACATTGTCACCTACGCGACCTCAAACAAAATGCAGCAGATTGCCCAAAACCCCGAAGTGGCCATTTGTATCATCGTCGAGAACTTTACGGCGGATGGTATTGGTGAAAATCTGGGCTGGGTATGTGACGAGAAAAACGCGGAGATGATGACCAAGCTGCGCAAAATATTCGCTGAGTGGTATTACGAAGCCAATAACGACGAAGACCCTAACACCTGCCTGCTGCGCATTCGCCTGACAAAGGGTCTGTGGAATGACGCTCACAAAGGGATCCGAACTGAGATTGATTTTGTCAATAAGACAGTAAATTAAGTAAACCTTTGCTTATGGTGATTTCCGATCCGGTTAGGGGGCGACCCATTGTGGATGGCAACAACCTAAAAAGCTTCTTCGCTGTTTAAAGTGCGAACACCTGTCAATACTGGAAATTAAGAGACCAGTAGAGGATGAGGTGTTTTCATATGTTTGTAGCAAATCTTAAGGAAGGTCAGTTGGAAGAACTGCTTCATATTCCCGAGCCGTGGTATATAGAAACTGACGATCCGATCTGCGATGATTCGATTGCCGGAAACGACCTGTTTACT
>NZ_JAWDJI010000038.1:0-6634 GCF_032465655.1 Paenibacillus sp. 3LSP
TTATTCAGCTTTTCATTCTTTCCCACTTCTTCGACTAGACGATGGCAGATAACGTTATTGTATTCACGACGTCCCACCGACTTAAGGCTCCGCCAGGAGCCGGCTGCGCTTGCGCAGTTAGTCGGTGCGGATGTGTCCGGCTGACCCAGCTTCCCTGCTACTGAAATGCCCCTCCGAATCCTCTTCTAACTTCGTGTCCGGACCGAGGGCGAATGCCCGATGCGTGAATACGGTGTTAGATGATGCTTGCAGGCTTCTTAGAACTACTTACCGACTTCTCTTTGCTATATATGTTATACAATCACTCATCAATTTTACGGGTTGCTCTCTACGTTTTATATCAAATTCTAATTGCTTTACTATTCTCTTTTGAATCTCCCAACCTGAATAATTCCTGTCCATCAAATCTAGCATTCGCTCTGTTGAGAGATTGATTTCAAACATAGGATCCAACTCATTGCTTGTCACCTGATTTACTTCACGAATATTCGAACTAATTATTATACAGTTAATACCGCCTGCAGTTGTTCCTAAAACCATCTCTCTTAATTTCTTTTCTAGTGCTCTTTCCGAACTTACATGTTCAAGCGCTGATACAGCGATTATTAAATCGTATTCACTTTGCTTGATCTCAAATTGCTCTATATCAGAAAGTCTCATCTCGATTATGTGTTCTACTTCATAACGTTTACTATATTCATGCAATTTATTAAGTGCCGATTCTAGCAAGTCCACACAAATAACTTTACCTTGTCTATTTTTAATTGTCTGAGCAATGGGAATACTGTTCCTCCCGACTCCCGATCCTAGATCTAATACTCTTAGATATTCATAACTATTAAACTGATCTATGAGGTCCAGCACTGTTTGAACAGGCTTGTGTAACCAAGTCCCTTGTTCATAGAGATTGTAGTGTTCATAACAAAAATCATGATATCGTTTTTCTTCTGCTCTTATCATTTCTACCCTGTCCATACCTGCACCTCAGGTTTCTGCAAGTTTCATCTAACGTTCTTGTATTCACGAAACGACCCAGCCTTTAGATAGCTCTTATCTTAGGCTGGGTTGTTTGTTGTCTGAGCTTCTTCCATTATTATACATCTGACAAGCGAGGGGCGATAGCCCCGATGCGTGAATACGGTGTTATCAGAAGTCATACCCCTCTTTGAATCAGCTCAATTCTCTTCCCAATCTTCCTTCAAAAGACCATAAACAACCTTATCCGTGAAACGATCTATAAACCATTCCGTTTGACGCAGTATTCCTTCTTTCTTAAAACCTAATCGTTCAGGGATTTTACAGCTTCTAGTATTTTCTGGATTAACCCTGATTTCAACTCTATTCAGCTTTAAATCATTAAAGATAAATTCAATGACTTCTAGACAAGCTCGACTTATATAGCCCTTTCCTTCATGAACTTGGGCTATGTAATAGCCAATCTCCGTCACTTTATCTTTCCAGTTTACATACAAAAGTCCTATTGCACCGATAAGCTCATTCCGATGCCAAATGCCACACCAGAATCCATTACCAGTAGAATATTTATGTAATGACCTCTCGATGAATTCCTTTGTATCTTCAACCGTATTGGTTACTCGTGGAAATTCAAGCCACCTACCGAAGTGATCCCGGTTTTGATCAATCAGTTTGAATAAGTCATGTGCTTGATTTAATTCAAATAATGATATTTGAAGGTTTTCATCTATTCTCCTCTGCAAAAACTACACCTCCGACTTGCTATGATTTTTGATAGCGTTATCGTATTCACGAACCCGAGAATCTTAAGGCACGTTAGCGCGGGTTGCTCTGCCACTTAGCCTCGTTGGGTTGTCCGCTGAATTAGCCTCTTCGAAATCCCTTTTGTGGACCAAGGGACAGCTTTAGCTGGCCCGCTGCGTGAATGCGGTGTTATATGATGCTGCGCCTTCTCTGATATACTTAGAGATTTATTGTTTTTAGTCCCTTACCTTTTCTCCATATGCTACATGCCAATGGAGATGCTTAGATTCTTGGTATTCACCTAGATTAGTAACTATTCGGCAAGCTCCATAAGTCGATATTATTGTCTTTGATACGTGCGATACTACTTCTAGAAGTTCTATAAGTAATTTGTGATCTTCACTATCCATAAGACTTATCAAAGAGTTAATGTGCTTCTTTGGAATAACAACTATATGTACCTCGTAAAACGGACGTGTATGATGATACGCTAATACATTATTAGTCTCTAAAACTTTAGTTACTTCTATGTTTCCACTTAACACTTCGTCACAATAAAAATCGTTCGTCAAAGTATCACCGCCTAATCATTTTGGAAATGCTTGACCTGGTTCATATATTTCTTCAATGAATTGACATCTATATTCTGTTTGCGTAGGATATAACGTTCATGTGTTCACGACACCGAGAGGCTTAAGGTCACGCAGTGACCGGCTGCGCTTGCGCAGTTAGCCTCGCAGGTGTGTCCGCCTGGAACCGCTTCCTGCCACTGAAATGCCTCTCCGATTCTCATCGGACCTCGGGCGGACCGAGCAGCCGCCAGGCTGCGATGCGTGAACACAGTGTTATAGGATGTCAGCACCGGGTCTGTCAAGATTTCTGTGTAAACTCAGTTCCAAGCAATCCCCCCGAGGGGGGATTTGGCGTTTCTAACGTAAGTAGTTGCTGATCCGATCCGGAAAGAAGACCGAAAGCTGAAGCAGCATCTGTCCCCAGTTTTGGACGCGGCCTGTCCATTTGCGGGTCACATCCATCGTGGCCAGATAGAGCATTTTCAGCAGAGCTTCATCAGTCGGAAAAATACTCTTTCCCTTGGTCACCTTGCGAAGCTGTCGGTGGTAACTCTCAATCATATTTGTTGTGTAGATGAGTTTGCGGATCTCAGGTGGGTACTTGAAGAAGGTCGAGAGCCCCTCCCAGTTGTTGCGCCAAGAGCGGACAATGAGCGGATACTTGACGCCCCAGACTTCCTCGAAGCGGTCCAGTTCCAAGAGCGCCCCTTCCTCAGTTGCTGCCTTGTAAATCGGCTTCAGGTCCGCAGTGACTTTCTTGAGATCCTTGTACGACACGTAGCGAGTGGAATTACGGATTTGGTGGATGATACACTTTTGGATCTCGGTCTTTGGATAGCAGGCAGCAATCGCTTCGGAGAAACCACTGAGATTGTCCACACAGATGATGAGAATGTCTTGGACACCACGATTTCGCAGGTCATTTAGGACGCTTAGCCAGAACTTACTGGATTCATTCTCCCCGATCCACATGCCGAGCACATCCTTGTTTCCGTCCAGGTCGATGCCGATAACCATGTAGGCCGCTTTGTTTACAATGGCACCGTCCTGCTTCACTTTGAAGTGAATCGCATCCATGTAAACGACGGCGTACACGCCTTGAAGCGGCCGATTCTGCCATTCCTTAATGAGAGGCACGATTTTGTTGGTAACATTGGAAATGAGCGTAGGCGAGACTTCGATGCCGTACAGGTTTTGCAGATGGTCTTGAATCTCTCGTGTGCTGACTCCTTTGGCGTACAGGGCGATGATCTGATCTTCGATGCCAGTTACATTCTTCTGGTGTTTCTGCACAACAACGGGCTCGAACTCACCCATCCGATCCCGTGGAACCATAATTTCCTGCTCTCCGTATTCGCTGACCACCGTCTTCTTGCTCTTGCCATTTCGGCTATTTGGCGTCATCTTGGCTTTGACCTCATGCTTTTCGTAGCCTAAATGCGTATCGAGCTCTGCTTCCAGCATCTCTTGAAGAGTTTCAGCAAACAGTTCTTTCAAGGCATTTTGCGCATCCTGAGCCGTTACCAGCTTGTTCTCCTTAATAAACGTCCGTAGTTGCTCTTTTGTCCATAGTCCCATGTGTTCTCCCAACCTTTCTATTACTTTCCATTTTAATAGATTTGGGAGTTTACACAAACTATTTTACAGACTCTCAGCACCTTCTTCGATTTAACTTTTAAAAGAATCTAAAAATTCTTCTAAATACATTACATCATAATTATTGTTCTTCATTTTCTTGTATAGATCCTTATCTTGAGTTACTAAAGTACAACCTTCATAAACGGCCGTATCTGCAATAACAGCATCATCAATATTTGTCTTTTTATCATTTAATATTTTGCGATAAACTTCCCCATTTCCTAATCTAGCATATCCTAATCTAGTCCTTCCATTTAAGATAAATACGGAAATTGGAACCAACTTTGCACGCAATTCAACTAACATGAGGATATTAGTTTTTCTAATATTCTGTTTATCATCAGGGATCTCACATAATTCTTCAACTTGTATTGATGTTATATAGTATTCATATTGGCTTCCAGCTGAATTTTTTACTCTATCAATAAACTCAGGTAACTTATCAAATACGTTTGAATCAAACATTATCTTCTTCAAATGAGTTCCTCCTAAGATTTTTTCTTTGTGCTGATTTCCTATAACGTTCTTGTATTCACGAATCCGAGAGCCTTAAGTGAGCGTAAGCGAACGTGTCGAAGACTTAGGCTCGCAGAGATTGTCCGGCAGATTAACTTTCTGGCTTCTTAACTTCGGTCCGGACCAAGGGCGCCAGCCCGCAGCGTGAATACGGTGTTATAGGATGTTCCGGCCCTCTTTGATATCTCATTCAAATTACTTTATACGTTTTATACAGGTTCTTATAGATTTCATTCTCATGGTTTTCAGCCACTTCAGTATATGTTATGATCGTTATAAGAAAACCGAGTGCGTCAACACTCGGCTATACAATTGGCTTGGATGGTCTATTCCCCTCTAAGTCATTTAAGGAACAAAACCCACCTTCGGCCGTTAACCTTGGGGTGGGTTTTTACTTTCTCTTGTTGTTGGAATTAATGTATGTTAAGAGGGCAAGGATAAACGTTCCGAATAGGAACATTATTGTCAATGCATCTTTAACCTCCATGGCTTCACCTCCTTTCGAAGGGAAACCATGCCCACCCAAGATTCAATTGCACTTCCTTATTCTACCACATATACCCATTCATTAATAGAATGTTTGTTTCGTGTCTATGTTTGTATACAGTTTGCCGGAATTTCCTATAACGTTCCCGTATTCACGACGCGACCCGGCCTTAGATAGCTCCTATCTTAGGCCGGGTCGTGTGTTGTCTGAGCTTCTTCCTTGATTATACATCTGACAACCAAGGGGCGTAAGCCCCGCAGCGTGAAGACAGTGTTAGCAGAAGTTGCTTACCTCTTAGAACTCTCTACCAAACTTTTCTTTATATAATTGCTTTAGTATCAGTGTTAATTCACTATTGTTTTCATAATATATTCCATTCATATGGTGTGGGGTAAAATCTAATTTGACGTTACTCTTTTCATAAAACTTTAACCGAAATAACCATCCTGTTCGTCCTTCTTGGTTTGTATCCGGTATTAACTTTATATCTTTAATGTTTTTTATTATTGTTTTTATCTCTTCATTATTTGATACAGTTTTGCTTTCTCCTGAAGAACCGTCAACTAATTCAATTTGATCTATGCTTTTAACATCTCCAGGGTACAACTCAGCAAGTGTAATTGGTTTTAATTCTGTTATTGGTTTGCCATCATTACATCCAGTTAGAGAAATACAAACTAACAGGATTAAAAATGTTAAATGTATCTTCATGGTTTAACCTCTCTTTGGGCAATTTCTGCTAACGTTCCTCGCATTCACGAACCTCCGAAGGAGGTTGTCGCAGCAACAACTTCCTCGAACCCACGTCTGCGACCGAGGGCGTCAGCCCGATGCGTGAATGCGGTGTTAGGTGATGTCAATGCTTTCCCCGAATTTACCCACAGAGTATATTATTATTAATTGAAAGTCATTTTTTATTATTCTTAAAATAATCATCTACTAATTTTATATATTTATCATAGGCATCTTTAACTTGAGTACTTATTTTAATAAATTCCAACGAAGTTGGATCCAGCAATTTCAATTTTTCGTCATCTTGCATGTCAATTATACCTCTGCTAATTAACATAATGTCATCATTCATATCTGTGAGTATTTTTGATGCTTCTTCTATGTTTAAGGGACCTTCCTCAAGGGATAAATCAGAGAACAATGGGTCATACGCAAGTACTAATAGATTTCTCATATTTACTGATAAATCATCTGGTCTCCCCATAAAATGGTGTGCTGTTTGATTTACAAACAGTTGATACCTTATTGGGTTCTCAAAATTATTCTTAATATAGTATTTATCCACCATTTCGGATAAGCGATACAATTGATACCATTCAGCATTCAAACTTCCAACGGATTCTTTCTTAAGTTCATCGATTTGTTTATATAAAGCAACACTATTTACTGCAAGTATAAGCAGCACAATGGCCATGGCGATAAAACCTAACATCCATTTTTTCTCCCTCAACCAATTCATAGAAATATCCTCCATTAAGTGATCCCTAACCTTATATACTGTAACGGCAATTAACGAGTACAGTTAATCCTAGTTTAATCTTTCATTGAAAAATAAGTACTCAAATTCTGTACCTTACAAGTGAACTAGTGAATGATTCACTCCTGCTTTCTTTTGCGGTTTGCATTGATTTCACCTAACGTATCGTGTTCCCGACGTCGAAAGGCTTAAGCCGCTGACCCGTCGAGCGCA
>NZ_JAWDJI010000039.1:0-713 GCF_032465655.1 Paenibacillus sp. 3LSP
TCGAAACGTAATCGGCCATTAGCTTACCAGGAGGCGATGCCCGTCATTGAGCGCGTTTGGGAAGCCCTGGATTATCCTTGTGCCGAGCGACTGCATCCTGTTCTGCTCGATACAGCCCAGAGCCTTGCCCGGCACGGTCACCTGCACCTTACCGACCTTATCATATCGCAGTTGCAAAAGATCAGCCGCCCGACATTGGCGCGCAGGTTATCCACACTTCGTTGTCCAAAAGCCAGACCAGCTGTCAACAAGCGAAAGCCGCTCGCCGAACTCCGTTCACAAGTGCCCATGATCGCCTACGATTGGGATGAAACGCGTCCGGGCGCGCTGGAAATCGATTTGGTCGAACACAACGGCGGATCGTCGCTCGGCCACTTCGCCTATACGCTGACTGTGACCGACGTGGTCTCCGGCTACACCCGCAGACGCGCGCTGCTCGGCAAATCCCAACTTGCCGTGCTTCGTGAGCTCAAGCACATCATCGCGGAGTGGCCCATGCAGCCTTGGGGGATCCACAGTGACAACGGCCAAGAGTTTTTAAACGCCCATTTGAAAACCTTCTGCGCTTCGAACAACATTCGTTTCACGCGCAGCCGCCCTTATCGCAAAAACGACAATGCTCACGTGGAGCAGAAAAACGGCTTTCTCGTCCGCCAGCTGGTCGGCTACGAACGCTATGACCGCACGGAACAGGTGGAGTGGCTCAACTCCAT
>NZ_JAWDJI010000040.1:0-13406 GCF_032465655.1 Paenibacillus sp. 3LSP
CATCGGAAGCGTAAAGATCCCAAACAGGGAAAACTGCCATCCGAAAAAGATCAGCACCGCCGCACCGATTGCCGAACCTGACGATACGCCCAGTGTAAACGGATCCGCCAGCGGGTTGCGCAGCACCCCTTGGAAGCCGGCGCCCGCTACGGCGAGCGAAGCGCCGACCAGCATCCCGAGCAGCACGCGAGGCAACCGGACCTGGACGACGATTTGCTCGGCTGCCGTCGTCCAATCCGGCGTGATCAGGCGGTCTAACCCCGGGAGCCTGTGCAGCAAGATCGCCGCGATTTCTCCAGCAGGCACATAAACGGAGCCGATGCCGATGCAGAGCAGCAGCGTCACAACCAGGAGCAAGAGCCCGATGACTCCGTATCCGGCGAATTTGCCGCGCTTCATGGCTGGATCAAATCCGGGTGAACCGCCTTGGCCACTTCAATCAGCCCTTGCGTGACGCGAGGGCCCGTACGGCTCAGCAGGTTATCGTCCAGAGCGATAATGCGGTTCTCCTTCACGGCCGTAATTTGGTCCCAGCCTGAACGGCCTTTGATGATGTCCGCTAACGTCTTGTTATTTTCGTCAACAACGCTTTTCGCGTATAAAATGACGTCCGGGTTCGCTTGGATAATTTGTTCCTCATTGATCTCGGACCATCCCTTGACATCGGAAGCAACGTTGATGCCGCCAGCTAACGTGATCATCTCATCCATGAATTCGCCTTTGCCAACCGTCCATCCCGGAGAAAACTCGATGTAGACCTTCTTCTTCTGGTCTTCACTTAGCGAAGCTACCGCATCAGTTACCGTTTGGACCTCTTCCTTCATCTTGCCGACCACTTCAGCAGCTTCAGCCTGATGGTTGGTAATTTCGCCGATCGTCCGAATATGCTCCATTACTTCGTTGATCGTCTTCGGATTGGACTGGAACACTTTATATCCCATATCCGTCAAGTTTTTGACCGTTGCTTCATCGATCAGGCTCGCCGCAAGAATTAGGTCCGGCTGCGCCGCCACGATTGCCTCGACATTCACCTGGAACCCGCCCATCCGCGGTTTGTCCTTCACCGCTTCAGGATAATCATCCAGGTCGGATACGCCAGCGACTTGCTCGTCCAGTCCCAGTGCAAACAGCGTTTCCGTCTCCGAAGGCGCCAGCGAGACGATACGTTCCGGCGCGGCTTCAAACGTAAACTCTTTACCGGTAGAATCAGTGACGGTATAAGGGTAAGTCGTCTCTTGTGCCGCCGAATTGTCCGCCGCCGCGTTCGTTCCAGCGTTTTGCGTCGGTTGTGCAGCGTCCGCTGTGTTCCCTGTCCCCGGGGTGACGGCGTTATTGTTACCGCAGGCCGCAAGCACCAGCAGCAACGCCAGCAGCCACAGGCTTCCTAGTCTTCTCCAGTTTTTCATCTCCAGATCTCCCCTTGCTTTATTTTTCAGTAAATAAAGAAACGCCTTGTGTTCCAGCGGTACGTTGTGCAGCCGGCGGCGAAGAAGTCCGGCTAACCCTCTACCGGCACAAAGAAAAAACCCCAATCCTAGCGGATGGGGTTACGTCTACAAAGTCATGCTGTGCGCACGCAAAGCGGAGAGACTCCACGATGGCAGCGCCAAGCCATGATGCTCTTGGCAGAACGTTATCCTTTCCTCGAAGGACCGTCTTGAATTCCCGTGGCAGGTCTCCTGACTTCCAGGTCTCGACGAAAACTCGCCTTCCCATCTCCCTTCGCGGGCGACAGTGGCATCATGAGCTCGTCCCTGTTTACAGTGGCGGGACCGTGCCGGATTTGCACCGGCTTCCCTTTTAACCCGAAGCGGTACGGCATGCTTCACCGTTGCTCCAGGACCTACGGGCACAAATTGTACGCTTGTCTTAAGGCTTTCTTCTCTATTGGATTATAGGGGAAAAGCGGAGGACTGACAATAACTAATCCGTTATTCCTTTGTTTAGCCCCGTTCTAAAGACAAATCGGCTCCCAGGACACCAATGACTTCACCTTCCCGGACAATCGGCACGGCCAGCGTCATGCAACGCCGCTTGGTGATCGCGGAGATATACACTTCGGAGACGACCGTCTCTCCGGCAATCGCCTGGCGGAACCAGTCCCGTCCTTTAGCGTTGAGCAAGCCGGCTTCCGGAATGGACATGATAAAAGATCCGTCCTGGCGGTTGGACCAGGCCGCTTCCAGGCCCGGCTCTGCAGCTAACAGCTGCTCCAGTGCAGCCCGGTGACTAGCCGGCTCCAGCATGCGGAAACCTGGCTGTTCGGCTGCCTCCAGCAGCTTCCGGGCATAGGCTTGACCAAGGGCCACCGCGTCTTCGCCACCGGCAGCCGGATCCGCCCCGGAATGGACGGAGTTCAATGATACCATCAGTTCGCCCTGGGCCCGATCCAAGCCCACGACCACCGTCTGCAGCTTGGAAATATGCTCTCGCTCCGATTCCATCCGAGCCAGCGCTCCCTCCACATGGGTGATGCTCCGATTGAGAGCCTCATGCACCTCGCTTAGCATCGCCTCCATATTCCGCGTCAGCTCGGCTTGTTCCCGGCTTCGCTGTCCCGCCTCGGCAACCAGCCCGTTCACCTCTGCCACTTCATCCGCAATGAACCGGATGTCCTCCCCCATTCGCTTCATCAGCGAAATTCCTTCCAGGGCCGAGTCACGTCCCTCTATCAGCGTGGACTTCACACGCTCGACATCCGCCGAGATTTGCTGGAACAACGGGGCGGAGGAGTTGATCGCCCTGGTGCTTTGATCCGCCAACTGGCGCATGCGCACGGCGACGACATCGAAACCTTTCCCCTGCTCGCCCAAACGAGCCGCCTCGATCGACGCATTCAGCGCAAGCAACGCGACCTCTGCCGCGATCTCCTCCAAGCTCCGATACAATGCGCCCAGCTTCCGGGTGTTCCCCTCCAGATCCTCCATCGGCCCCACGATCGACTCTTGGGATTGCGCCAAAGAACGAATGGTGCCGTCTACGGTCTCCAGCGCTCCCGCCATGCGCATGGCCTCAGCTCGGGTATTCTCACTGCGGGCAAGCAGATGCCCGGCGGCGTCATGGATTTGAGAGGCCGAGGCTGCCACCTCTTCCATCGCCGCCAGACTCTCCTGCACCTGTTCCAGCGAACGCTCGCTGCTTTGCTTCAGCTTCTGATCCTCGGCCGCTGCGGTATCGGCTAATCGTTGCAGCTGCTCGAGGCTCTCGCTCACTTCACCAACCGCCGCCTGCAATCGATCCGCCGCCACCAGAGATTCGTTAAATACCGCCGTCCAATCGGTTTCTGCTTGCGGGGGTTCACTTGTCCCCAAGGCAGAGCGCTTGTTCCCCAGCGCCCCGCCTCCCGAAGCTGCCCGCCAGCCGGGTTCAAAGAACAGCGCAACTCCTAAACTGAGGAAAGTAACTACCGCAAGGCAGGGGATATACCACGGCGTCTTTGCCCATATCGCACAGACGGCCAAGATCACCGTAAAGCCGCAGCTAAACCAAACGGCAAGTCTTCCCAACCCAACGTTTCGTTTCATATGCCCACCCCTGATATGTAAATTTTGCTAACATTATAAAATAGGACTAAAGGTATAGAAAGGAAAAATTTAGGCATTCCGAAGTTGGGTGCAAATAATCGACGGAATTCTGTAAATAAAAAAAAGATGAATGTAACACGATATGTTACATTCATCTTAAATTTTTCTTTGAACTTCCCAGACCAACCGTACAAAATTCCCTTTACTAACCGTACAGTGATCTGTGATGGAGAGCCCTGCATCGGCAATCTCCTGCTCCAGCGGTTCCGTAGAGACGATGACGGCCTTCGGGGCGATTCGCCGCACACTTTCCAGCATGCGCTGCCGCTCCGAAACAGACAGTACCGAGCACAAATTGTACGGCAAATCAACAATCGCCGCATCATATGCTCCCTCAAGCTCATTCATATCGCCGATCTGTACGCGATTCTCCTGAAACCCGAAGTGCCGCAGATTGCTTCTTGCGCCGCGGATCGCCAGCGGGTTAATGTCCCGGCCAACGATGTCAACGCCCATCGACAACGCTTCGATCAGCACATTCCCCATGCCGCAGCACGGGTCAATTCCCCGCTTCCCCTCCGGCCGGGGCAGGGCGATATTCACCAGCGCCCGAGCCACCGCCGTCGTCAGCCCGGTGGAGTAATTGTGCGGCTTCGCTTTGTAGGCAAGCCAGACAGGCTCGGCGTGATGACAGATCCCAAACACCCAGTCCTTCTCCCGCGCTAGCAGCCCTAGCGTTATGTCGGGATTCCGCATCTCCGCAATCCCGCGAATCCGGGCGCCGATCTGGCGCTCCACGCCGCGCTCCCCTTCATACGTCAGCCGCTGTCCACTCTTAAGATAACGCACTTTGAAGGTGCGTCCTTCCAATTCCAGCGTTGCCGCCATCTCCCCCAACTCCGCCAGAGATGGGGCAGCGAACAGGACGTCTAAGCGCAGCTGGACGTACGGGCTGCGATTGGGCGCCAGCCGCAGCGGGCTTTCCAAATAAGCGGCGCCCTCTGCATCATGCCCAAACAGCGCACGTTGTTCCATCAGGCAAAGCTCCCGCTCGCTCTCATGGGCAGCAAACGGATAAATATACATAGTGGGAGATGAATTTAAGCTCAATCTCGGGTGCAATCTCGTGACATCCTCTCTCGTCGAAGTCGTTCATTCTCCCATTGTACACCAGAACGCTCTTCCCTACTTACTTGGTTTGCCGCCGCTGGCCAGCAAGATGTTGATCTTTTGCTGCTGCCGGTATTCATTGGGCGTGACATGATACTTCTTACGAAACATCTGCGCGAAATGGCGGATGTCCTGATACCCGAGGTATTCCGCAATCTCCGCGATCTTCAGCTTCGGGTTCAGCAGCAGCTGCTTCGCTTGCTCCAGACGGAGCGAGGTTACGTATTCCTTGTAGCCGAGTCCCACCTTCTGCTTAAACAGCTGGCTGAAATACGCCGGGTTCAGGAAGACGACGGAAGCGACCTTTTCCAAAGAAAGCTCCTCATTGTAGTGCTCCTTGATATATTGGAGGGCAACTTCGATCGCTTTCTCCCCGCTGCCCTTCGGCGGATCCAGCAAAGCAACCGGCGAATCGGAAGCCTGTTTCATGCGCATGACCACCTGCGGCACCGACTTGAAATCGTTGTTTAAGCCTGAATGCACGATTTGAAAAGGCACCTTCAAATAGTGCTTCAAATGCGCCTTCACTTCCTCCTGAAACCGTTCGATCCGCTCCGGCTCCCGCGGCGTGATCAGACCCAGCAGGCTTTGGCGGTCATAGCTCACGACAAACCCTCGGCCGTGGCGCTCGATCAGTTCGGACAACACATTTTCGACGATAAAATGCTCCAGCCGCACGTTTTTGTCCCCAGCATCCATCTGAACCATCATCAAATAAAAGCTTTGATAGTCCTCGATAAACGGCGTCAGATCCAGATTCCCGATATCTAACCCCGAGGCTAATCGCTGAAATACACCCTCACGTAAATATTTCAGATTAGCTTTTAAGAGCTCCTCTTCCTTCGTCTGCTCGCTTTCCTCGCGAACCTCTGCGGCCAGGGTGCTGATAATTTCCTGCAGGCGCGTTTTCCCAATCGGCTTCAACAAATAATCGCGGGCCCCCAGCCGCACCGCCTCCTGGGCATAGGCGAATTCGCTGTGCGCAGAGATCACCACCCACTTCACCCAAGGAAATCGGCGTTTCGAAATCCGCATAAATTCCAGTCCGTTCATACCCGGCATCAAAATATCAGTGAGCACAATGTCGAATCGCTTCTCGCCCATCAGCTTCGCGGCTTCCTCTGCCCCTTCAGCCAGTTCAACCCCATACTCCGGATAAATCCGGTTGATCGTTCGCTTAATGCCTTCGCGAATCGCCCGTTCATCATCCGCAATCAAAATATTCATGTTGCAACGTCCCCCTCCATCGGAAGCGGCAGCACGACGGCTACCCTGGTTCCTTGATCAGGAATGCTTTCGATCTCCAGACCGTAACGTTCACCGAACATATGTTGAAGACGGCGGTGCAAATTTTGCAGCCCTATGCCGCTGCTGCCTGTACCGGATTCCTTCAGGCCGTGGCTGTTGATCGACTGCTTCAACCAGGCAAGCCGTTCGGCCGTCATCCCGTTGCCGTTGTCCTCCACCACGATTTTCAGCACGTCTCCAACCTCTTGGGTATATAACTTAAGCACACCTTGGCGTTTGAGCGATTCTAATCCGTACTTCACTGCGTTTTCGATAATCGGCTGAACGGTCATCTTTGGCAGCCGAATGTCCAGCCAGCGTTCATCGATGGTTTTCTCCACCCGAAGTCGGCCCTCCAGCCGGATCAAAATAATCGTCAAATAATGGTTAATCTGCTCCAGCTCTTCGCGCAGCGTAACCTTGGCTCCATCCTTCCACTCACTGCTGTAGCGAAACATCGAAGACAACGATAAGACGAGCTCGCCTAACCGATCGTTCTCTTTCTCATCAAGCATCCAATAAATCATATCCAGCGTGTTGTACAAAAAATGCGGATTCACCTGCGACTGCAGCGCATGCAGCTCGGCGTTCTTCTCGCTGACCGAGGAAATCTTCACCCGCTCAATCAGTTCTTCGATCCGGCTGACCATCCGGTTAAACGAAGCGACGAGAATATTAATCTCCTGGTAGGAGGAGACGTTCACCATTCCGCGGAAGTTCCCCATTTCCACCTGTCTCATCTCGCGGATCAGCTTCTTCAGCGGATTCGCAATGGTTCGCGATACGATGCTGGCGACGACAGCGGAGACGATGATCAGGATCGAGATGACGATCAGCAAATACCTCTTCGTCTCCACCAGCTCAACGTTCAAATCCTGTCGGGGAGTCACGCTGACCACGGACCAATCGGAAAAAGGCAGGCGAGACGCCACCGTAATCCCCGAATCCTCCTGCTCCACAACCAAGCTGTGGGCTGCATCCAGCTCTGGAAGGTCTTCCAGCACAGGTGCCGGTTCGGTTAATGAAGAGACAACCTGGCCCTGCTGATTGACGAGATAAACCTCGCTATGCTCGCCCAGCTTGAGATTATCCAATGCATCCAGCACCGGCCCCGGGTTCACCTCGTAAAGCACAATACCTATCGGTTTATGCTCGTTCAAATCGTAAATTTGCCGGCCAAAGGCAAACACCGGGCTGTCCTCGGCCAAATCGATCAGCGAATGGGAATAGACGCCCAACCATACCAGTTTCCCTGATGAATTGCGGAGCTGGTGATACCAATCCTCCTCGGGATAAGAGGGATCCAGCACATTCATCGAGTTGCCGTAGTTGTATATCTTCCCCCGGTTGGTGATAACGTGAATGCCCACCAAATCGTCACGGGAATAAAAGATCGCTCCAATAATGTTCGTAATCGATTGTTCGTTAATATAGGCTACCGCCGGCTCGTCGGTTTTTTCGTTCAGCAGGCGGATCATCTCAAAATTGTTGGTTATCGACTTCGACAAGCTGTCGTATCCTTCATAAAGCAGGCTAAACAACCCCACGGTCTGAGCGACGTTCTTCTGCGACAGGTCGCTGATTTTCTCGTGATACTGCTCCGTCGTCCGGCTGTAGTAGAGCACGCTGACGATCAGCAAAATGCCCGACATACAAAAAAGAAACAGCAAAAACAACCGATGGTTTATGGAATGAAAGCTGTTTCGCAACTGTTTTCTCCCTCCCAACCCCGTGTCCTGCTGCTCCTTCATTATAAGATGGCTTACTTATTTTGCAAGCGCAGTCTTTACCCTTTTACTGCCCCGGCTACCATTCCTTTCGTAATTTGGTTGGACAGGAAGAAATAGATCAAAATGACCGGCAGCGCACCCATGACCAGGAAAGCGCCGATGGCCCCGTAGTTCACGGAATATTGGCTGACGAACGTATATACCCCAAACGGCAGCGTCTTCAGTCGCTCCGACGAAATGAACGTAGCGGCCAAGATATATTCGTTCCAAATCGTGATAAACGTTAAAATGCAAACCGTCATCATCGGCGGAACGGACACCGGCAAAATAATGCTGCGGAAGATCCGATAAATGCTCGCTCCGTCGATAAACGCTGATTCCTCGATTTCCGCCGGAATGCTCTTCATAAACCCGCTAAGGATAAAGACCGAGATCGGAGTGGAAAAAGCGATATACGGCAAAATCAGCGATAGATGCGTGTTGAGAATATCAACGTTCTTGAAAATCACCATCAACGGCAACAGCGTAGCCTGCATTGGAATCATCATCCCCATCAAAAAGACGGTCATGACCATGTTCCCATACCGCCAGCGAAACCGCGAAATCGCATACGCCACCATCGAGCTGAACAGGATGACGCAGATCATGGTGATCCCGGTAACGATCACGCTGTTCGATAAATATTTCAAATAGCTCCCCGACTCGTAAGCGTCTTTGTAGTTGTGCCACTGCAGCTCTTTCGGCAAGGCGAAGAAGCTTCCGCCCATGATCTCCTCATTCGTCTTCAAGGAATACAGCAGCAGCCACAACAGCGGGTACAGCTGAGTAACGACCGGAATCGCAAACAGCACGTAGACGATTCCTTTTTTGACTTTTCGCATGAACCTCGCCTCCTTTGCTAGCTGTATTTGCGCTCAAGCTTGTTGAAGATGGAATTGATGATCGCCGTGCATGTGAGGCACAACAGAACCAGGAACGTAGCAATCGCGCTGCCGTACCCGTATTTCAAAGACAGGAACGAGCTGTTGTACATATGCGTGGAGATGACGTCGGTGGCGTGCGCGGGTCCGCCGGCCGTCATGACCATCACAAGGTCGAACGCCTGCAACGAGCCGATAAACGCCAGGACGATCGATATTTTGAAGATCGGGACGATCAGCGGCATCGTGATGTAACGGTCTGCTTTGAACCCTTCCGCCCCGTCGATTTTTGCAGCTTCATAAATTTCATCCGGAATGTTCTGCACCCCGGTATATTGAATGAGCAAATGATAGCCGAAATACTGCCACAGCGACACGAAATACAAACTGTACATGGCGATTTTCGGCTCAGTCAGCCAGTTATGCGTCCAGTTGTCCAGACCTAAGGCGATCAGCACGCCGTTCAGCATGCCGCCCATCGAGGTCGGGTTATAGATCGTTTTCCAGAGTTGTCCGATAATAACAACCGATAAAATGACCGGCGTAAAATAGATCGACGCCAGCGTATTCCCCTTTTTCAAATAACGGCTAAGCAATATAGCAAATAACAAGCAAAGCGGAATCTCCAGCATGGAGGCTACCGCATAAAGCAGCGTTCTCCGGACCGACGGCCAGAAGACCGGGTCGTTCCAGAACATATCCCGGAAATTGGACAGCCCCGTAAACTTCGGGGTGGTGATCCCGTCCCAGTTCAACAGGCTGGTCCCAAACGATACGAGTATCGGAACAAACACCAAGCACACATACAACAACAGACAAGGCAGTACGAAGACGGCTATTGTGCGTGCGGGCACCTTCAGTACTTTCATCTCTCCGCCCCCCAATAGAAATGCGATGCGAAGAAGCGCTCTAGCACGAATGCTGTTAAGGGCTACTTCGCATCGATGGAAAGGTAACTTTTTGTAAAAAGATCAGGTATGGTTATTGGCTTAAGGAATTACTGCTTGTTGGCTTCATAGGCGGTTTGATGCTCTTTGGCCACTTGAGCGGAATCCACTTGCTGCACGAACAAGTTTTGGATGCTGCTGAGGTGAACTTGCGCTGTTGCCGGGTTCATCGTATTGTCGAACGCCAGGTCGCCGCCCTTCACTTTGTTGAACAATTCAGCGACTTCGATCGCCAGATCAGAGTAGCCTGCGGCTTTCAGGTCACCGTCAACTTTTTGACCAAGGCCAACCGCGTTTTTGTTCTCAAATTGCTTCTTCGGGAAGTTCAGCGCAAAGAAGTTCAAGAAATCCTTCGTTTCTTGCAAATGCTCGCTGTTCGCCGATACCGCAAACGCACTGCCCGGCGCTAGCATAAACTCATTGGGGTCTCCTTTGCCGTTAACCGTCGGGAACGGGAACGCTCCCACTTTACCTGCAACGGACGAAGCGTCGATGGCCCCGGTTTCCCAGGAACCGATGACCCACATAGCCGCTTGACCGGATTTGAAAATGTTACCGCCTGCCGTAGCGTCAATCGAAGTTGCGCCGTCCGGGAAGGCACCGGCTTGCACCAGCTCTTGGAACTTGTCAACAGCTTCGATGAAGGCCGGATCTTCGAACGTTTTCTTTCCGTCCATGACGTCTTGCAGGAAGCCTGGGCCGCCGTTTGTACGAAGCAGAATGTTCATGAACAGGAACGAACCGGTCCAGGAATCCTTCTCCCCGATTGCCAGCGGCGTGATGCCTTTTTCTTTGAAAATCTTCACGTCAGCCAGGAATTCGTCGAACGTTTCCGGGACTTTCGTGATGCCGGCTTGCTCGAACAGTTCTTTGTTATAGTAAACGACCTCGATGTTGTTGCCGTCTGGCAATGCATAAACGTTGCCGTCGAAGCTGTAATAATCAAGCAGCCCCTCTTGGTACGTGTCTTTCAGCCCGTTTTGGTCCAGCATGTCGTTCAGCGGTGCCAGCAGACCGGCGTCCACGAACGGTTTCATTTGTGCTGCCGGGTTCACAATCGTAATGTCTGGAACCTCTTTGGATGCTGTTTGCGTTTTAAGCTTGATTTTTTGCTGGTCGGTATTCAACGTGTCAAGCTCGATATGGATATTCGGATGTGCCGCCTCATACTCTTCCACCAGTGCATGAATCGTTTTGTAGGACGGAGTCGCCGGGTCCGGATAGATGTTCTGGAACGTGATGGTGATCTTCTCTCCGCTTCTGCTCTGTCCCCCGTTTCCAGCAGGCTCATTCGCCGCCGCGTTATTCTTCCCACCGCCGCCTCCGCACGCCGACAAACTCAGCGCCAACGCGGCGGTTAAAGCGATGGCGGATGTTCTCTTCCAATGCTTCTTATTGAACATTAAATCATGCCCCCTGTGTTTAGGATAAAACCATTATTATGCCTTTAAGCGCTTTCAACAAGGCGCGAACTTCAGGGATCCGGTTGGTTTTTTTTAGGTATGTAGAATTTCCCCTGTTTCCTTGGATTTGGGAATGAAGGGGGCGGGGCTCCTCGTGTCGTTTAGTTGTCATGCATCATCTTCCGAAAACCGGAAGATGATGCATGACAGTCGTTTGCAATCAGGTACAACTTCAATTCATTTCTCCGATACCTTCCCTGCCGGCACTCATTCGCATTCTCAAGAGCGACGCCACCACGATCGCAATAGCGACACCAACCATCCCGACCCAGGTAATGGATGGCAGAGACACCCGTTCGATCATGACGCCGCCGATTGCAGCCCCCGCAGCCATGGACAACTGCATCATGGATTGGTTCAGGCTCAGCATGATTCCAGAATAATTCGGTTCAATCCGAACCAAATTGACTTGTTGCGTTGGACCGGAGGACCAAGCCGCAAACGACCACAAGATCAGGAGGATGACAATCAGCTGCCACGAGTGCGTATAGGCAACGGATAGAGAGAGGAGAAGCAGCGCGATGACGTGCAAGAGCAATCCCCCTGACAGTGTCGGGAACACCCCCCATTGATCCGCGCTGAAACCGCCGAATTTGGATCCGAGCAGGCTGGCGATGCCGAAAGCCAACAGCACTCCGCTCAATATCCCTTCCTTCAATCCGGCAACATCCAGCAGATACGGTGAAATGTAGGTGTAGGCGATCGAGTATCCGCCGAGCCAGAAAAAGGTAATCGCAAGCCCCAGCGCTACGTTGCCGTTTTTCAAGAAGGCAAGCTGCTTGGACAACGGCATCGGTTTATCCCCTTGAACTCGGGGGATGATGGCGTACAGAACGAACATAACCACCAGACCGGCCAGTGCCAATATACCAAAAACCGATTTCCATCCGAGTTGTGATGCAACGATACGTCCAAGAGGCACGCCGATAATCAAGGAGGCCGTAAAGCCCATCACCACGGTAGCAATCGCGCTGGCTTGTTTGCCGGGGGCGGCAATTTTCGCAGCGATGTCCAATGCGGTTACCACAACCATTCCCGCGCCCAGAGCCATGATGACGCGAGCTGCGAGAAACGAGGCATAGCCAGGTAAAACGAAAGACAGGATATTCCCGATCACGAAGATCCCCAGCGCCCAAACCAGCAGTTTTTGTCTTTCCACCTTGGCAGTCAAAGCCATCAGAATCGGGGTGCCAATGGCGTACACAAAAGAAAAAATCGTGACCAACTGCCCCGCGGAAGTAACGGAAATCCCCAGGGTATCCGAGATCTTATCCAAGATGCCGGAAATAACGTACTCGGAAGTACCCACCAAAAAAGTAACTAATGCCAATAAATAGACTTTCCACGTGCTAGACAATACGTTCACTTCTCCTTCTTTTTGTTGTATGAATCGTTACCGACATGAGGATCCTTTTGATAAATTCATATATCGCAATATGTCGATCTGTTGGGCCGAAAAAAAACTGAATACGTTTGAGGTATTCAGTTCAGATTAGAGTTTCTGATTTAAGAAATCAGCTAATTCGCTTATTTTCTCTTCGTTGCGTTTGTAGTACGTATATTTGCCGATTCGCTCGGTTCGAATCAGTCCGGCCCGTTGCAGAATGGACAAATACTGCGACGCTGTCGACTGTGTCATGTTCAACTTATCCGTCACTTGACTGACACACACCCCGATTTCCCTCATATCCACTCCTTCATGGGGCACAAAATGTTTTTCGGGCTCCTTCAGCCACTGCAAAATCTGTAACCTCGACTCGTTAGACAACGCCTTGAACACTTCAATTGGATCCATGTCTTGTATTATATCTACATTTTGCGATATGTCAATCTAATCTTTAATGCCCCATAAACCAAGTTCTAAGCCTATTTTAAAACCTCATTCAATGAAACGCTGCGGTGATAAAATCCATAAGCCGAAGCTCATTCGCGGACGCCGCTGCAGTTTGCGGCAGGAGGGCTGCGGGAAGTGATGTATTTCGGAGGACTGGACGCGGTCGGCTCGAACGCCTTCGTTTGTGGGGCGTCGCCGTGGGATTTTTGGTCCTGCTGCTCGCTTCCGGATTGAAGGCCGGTCGAGCGACAGATGCGCCCCCTACTTCTGTTACAGGGGATTAAAATAGTGTGGTGGCATAATCAGCAATAAGCGCTTTAGAGTAGGTGCTTCTTTCGTGAGACCGTTTGGTGCGTTTGATGTTTTGGTGCCGAACTCATATTGTATTTTATACAACATTTTGGGCCCATGGGGGAGCTGCCAACCGCAAAATGCTGTATTTCGTACAGCAATTCACAGTATTATGGGCCCTCCCCCACTAGCCTTGCATCTAAAGTGACATGGTATTCAATTAATTGTTAATCTTGGTTG
>NZ_JAWDJI010000041.1:0-41462 GCF_032465655.1 Paenibacillus sp. 3LSP
TTACCAAGGGAGAAGCTCTTTTTCTATATCCGCTTTTTCCAATTCCTACACCCACGGAAATTTTACACTATCATGGGCGTTCGGATGGATGCCGCTCAAGATTTGCTGGTCACAACGGATCTGAAAGCTTTTGAGATCGCCGAGCGCGTAGGGTTTGCCGATCCGAACTATTTCAGCTTCTGCTTCCGCAAGAAATTTGGCATTTCCCCGAAAGAATATCGTATCGGAGCGAGAAGCTCATGAAGTTGTGGCGTTGGTTCAAACGTCTGTTTCAAGGATTTCATGTTCGTAATATTCAGGTGCTCATTTCTCTATCTTCGATTACGGTTACCGTATTGGCGGTTGTATTAGTCACAATGTTGCTGTACAACCGCTTCTCTAAGGCTGCGGAAGAGAACGCTTACTTAAGCCTGGAGCAAATTATTGAACAGGTTCATTCCAATCTGGAGCTATATGTCAGCGGGATGCAGGATATTTTTGACCTTGTGGAGCTGAAAATCTCCGTTGCTCCCAACTTGCCCACCAACGATCAGCTAGGGGAGCAGCTTCAGACCGTGCTCAGTACTCGGGAGGATCTGGTCTCCATGGCGTTGTTTACCGAGGATGGGAAGCTGGTGCGCAATGTGCCAAGGTTGCCCATGCGGCAAAACACAAGACTCCAGGAGCAATTATGGTTCGAATCGGCGGTTCAGAATCCCGGGAAGCTGCAATTTACTCCGCCGCACATTCAGAACCTGTTCAAATGGCAGTACCGCTGGGTCGTATCCATGAGCAAAACCGTGAACTACCGGGATCAAGGAGAATTGAAGCAAGGCGTATTGGTGATTGATATCAACTTCCGTACCATCGACGAGCTGAGCGGTCGGATCAGCTTGGGCAAGAAAGGGTACGTGTACATCATCGACGCCGTGGGAAATATCGTCTACCATCCGCAGCAACAGCTCATTTATGCCGGGTTGAAATATGAAAATCTGGAGCCGGTGCTGAATTATTCATATGGCCGTTTTTCCGATGAGTTGGAGGGGGAGCCGCGGATTATCACGATTCAGACGGTAAAGCCGGCTGGCTGGAAAATCGTTGGGGTGGCTTATGCAGATGAATTTTTGACGACGAAACGGGAGGTTGGCGACTTTCTGTCCTGGTTTTTGCCTCTGGCTATCGCCATCATTCTGTTCGTTAGCATTTATGTTTCGGCCCGGATTTCGCAGCCGATTCGCAAGCTCGAACGTTCGGTTCAAATGGTGGAACGCGGAGATTTCGGGACGAATGTCTATGTTAGCGGCGCTTATGAGGTCGAGCAGTTGTCTAAACGGTTTAACTTGATGCTGCGCCGAATCCGTGAGCTGATGGATCAGATTATTCAGGAGCAGGAAGCCAAACGCAAGAGTGAGCTGGATGTATTGCAATCGCAAATCAATCCGCATTTTCTCTATAATACGTTAAATTCGGTCACCCGGCTGGCCGAGCTGGGACGGAACGAGGAGGTCGTAACGACGATTACGTCCTTGTCGCGGTTTTTCCGGATCAGCTTGAGTAAGGGGAAACATATCATCAGCGTGCAGGACGAATTGGAACACGTCCGACATTATTTAATCATTCAAACGATCCGGTTCAAGAACAGGTTCCGTTATGAGATTCGGGCGGATGAAGCTGTGTTGAAATGCTCAACCCTAAAGCTGATCTTGCAGCCGCTTGTCGAAAATGCCATTCATCACGGGATCGAAAAATCGGCCGAGGAAGGATTTATTGATATCGAGGCTCGTTTGGATGGGGATAACCTGATCTTCCAGATCCGAGACAACGGTATTGGAATGACCTCGGATACGGTGGAAAAGCTCCTCAGCGGAAACATCCGCAGTGAAAGGGGCTCAGGGGTGGGGGTGCGGAACGTGCAGGAACGCATCACGCTCTATTACGGCCCTGGCTATGGGCTTCATTTCGAAAGTGAACCGGAGGAAGGGACGACGGTCACGATTACGATCCCGGCTGTACAGCCGGATAGTCTGGAACAAGGCGGGATGCAGCCATGAAGCGTAAGCCGAAGTGTATCTATCGGGCAGGGGTCCTGTTAATGGCAGGGGCACTGGTTACGATGTTGACCTCCTGCGGTGGTCCCGGGAGCGGCGCGGATCATCAGCAATTTTTTGACGTGGATATGATCGTCAAGATGGATCGCGGTGATTATTGGAAGACGACCAAGCTGGGAGCGGAGGTTGCGGCCAAGGAGTTTAATGTCCGGTTGAATTTTGTCGCCCCGGAGAACGAAAACGATGTCGACGGTCAAATTCGACTGATGGAAGAGGCGATTGAGCGGCGTCCGGACGCCATTATCCTGGCGGCCTCTGACTATGAAGCGTTGGGTCAGGTGACCGACCGAACCTCCTATTACGACATTCCGGTTATTTCAATGGATTCGGAGGTCGCTTCCACCAAGGTCAAAACTTTCGTAGGGGCCAACAACTATGAGGCTGGCCAGAAGGCAGCCGAACGGTTGGTTGAGCTCACCGGGTCCGTGAGTGAAATCGGGATTATTAATTTTGCGAAAGGCGCTCGTAACGCAAACCAGCGCGAGGAAGGATTCCTGGATTACGTCGCCCGCTTTCCCGATGTCCACGTCGTCGATATTCAATACTGTGGCTCGGACGAGTACCTCGCCTATAAGTTGACGGCGGATATGCTGAAGCGATTCCCGGATCTGGACGGCATCGTTTCGTTAAGCGCCGAATCTTCGATTGGAGCCGGCCGGGCGGTTAACGAGCTTGGATACGGAGGCAAGGTGAATATGATCGCCTTCGACAATCCGCCGGAGATGCTTGAACTCTTGCAGGAGGAGAAGGTACAGGCGATGGTCGTGCAGAACCCGTTTAACAATGGATACATGGCGGTTGTTGCCGCTGTCCAGTCGGCCCGCGGCGAGAAGCTGGAGGATCGCATTCCAACGGATACGAAGTTGATTGATCTGAATAATATGCTGTGGCCTGAAAACCAGAAGCTACTGTTTCCGTTTGTGAAATGATAGCGAAGTTTAGACGGCAATCATGGTCAAGTGTTCTGGAATGAAAGATAGAACGAGCAAACAGCAAGTGATCACCGGGAGTCCGGGGCGCTTGCTGTTTGATGTTTTTTGCGACGATCGCTATAAAGATTTAGATATTCAATTCGACATCATCAGAATTTTGATAGAAAAACCTTAGAATTTTGGATTCGCAAGGTCCCCGAAACCATGCATAATGAAAACGTATCCAAGAGGATATCACTTAAGAAATACACATTCAGGAGGTCAAAAAATATGAAGAAGCTTACAACGGTCATGCTGGCTGCAGCCATGCTGGGAGCGACGATGGTCGGCTGCTCCAACGGCGGCGATAAAGAGAGCAGCGGAGCCAACGGGGGTTCTACTCCTAACGTGGGCGTGGCGATTTACAAATTTGACGATACGTTCATGACAGGTGTTCGTAACTCGATCGAGAAAAATGCCGACGGGATCGCGAAAGTGGACATCGTTGACAGCCAAAACTCCCAACCTACGCAAAACGATAAAATCGACTTGTTCTTAACGAAGAAGACGAATGCCTTGATCGTGAACCCGGTTGACCGGACGGCGGCTGGGGTCATTATCGACAAAGCGAAAGCGAAAGACACGCCGGTAGTATTCTTGAACCGCGAACCGTTGCCGGAAGATATGAAGAAATGGGATAAAGTTTATTACGTTGGTGCAAAGGCGGAAGAGTCCGGTACACTGTCCGGACAAATTATCGTGGACTATTGGAAAGCTCATCCGGAAGCAGATAAGAACGGCGACGGCGTATTGCAATACGTCATGCTGAAAGGCGAACCGGGCCACCAAGACGCGGAGCTGCGTACGCAATATTCAGTCCAAGCCATTGAAGATGCCGGTATCAAGGTAGAGAAAGTTGCTGAAGACACCGCGATGTGGGATCGCGTTAAAGGCCAAGAGAAAATGGCTGCGTTTCTGGCAGCGAATGGCGACAAAATCGAAGCCGTACTTGCGAACAACGATGACATGGCTCTCGGTGCTATCGAAGCATTGAAAGCAGCGGGTTACTTCACAGGCGATAAATACATGCCGGTTGTTGGCGTTGACGCAACGGCACCAGCCCTGCAAGCGCTTGAACAAGGTACCTTGCTGGGGACGGTTCTGAACGATGCAGAGAACCAAGGGAAAGCAGCGGTGACTCTGGCTTCCTTGCTGGCCAATGGCGAAACGATCAGCAAAGACAACGTAGGCTTTGATATCACCGACAATCAATATGTGTGGATTCCTTACCAAAAAGTAACGAAGGAAAACGCTGCTGACTTCAAATAAGAGTACGGCAAGCAGGTTAATCAGCAGGACTTCTCATATTCGCTAGAACAACATGGGAGGTTCGATGCCGAAAGGTACGGACCTCCTGTTTTTTCACAGGGGATAGGAACACAGGAGGAAACGATGCTGTGCCTCTAATGCGGAAGAAATGATCAGGGGGCGAAAACGATGTCTGAATATATGCTCGAAATGAAGGGCATTACCAAGGAATTTCCCGGCGTTAAAGCGCTGGATGGCGTAACACTGCAGGTTCGACCGGGGACCGTTCACGCGTTAATGGGCGAGAATGGGGCCGGTAAATCCACGTTGATGAAATGTCTGTTCGGGATTTATAAGCCGGACAGCGGCGAAATTTATTTGAATGGTCAAAAGGCGGAAATCAACAATTCCAGCGATGCGCTGAAGCTTGGGGTTTCGATGATTCACCAAGAGCTTCATCCGGTACCTTTCCGCAATGTGATGGAAAATATCTGGCTCGGACGTTTCCCGATGAAAGGATGGGGACCCTTCCAATTCGTCGACCATAAGAAGATGTATCAGGATACGGAAGAGCTGTTCAAACAATTAGATATCGATTTGGAACCGGATACGATTGTCGGCAAGCTGTCCGTTTCCAAAATCCAGTCGATTGAGATCGCGAAGGCGGTATCGTTCAACTCGCGAATCATCGTGATGGACGAACCTACTTCTTCCTTGACGAGCGTCGAGGTGGAGCACCTGTTCCGGATCATCAACGACTTGAAGAAGCGCGGGGTGTCGATCATCTACATCTCGCACAAAATGGAGGAGATTTTGCGGATCTCCGACGATGTAACGATCATGCGTGACGGTAAGAAAATCGGGACGTGGCCGGCATCGGAGATGACGACAGACCTCATTATCTACAAGATGGTCGGGCGCGATCTCACGCAGCGGTTCCCGGATCGCCACAACAAGCCTAACGGCGTCATTATGAAAGTGGAGCATTTGACGTCTATTGATCCAAAATCGTTTAAGGATGTTTCGTTTGAACTGCGCAAAGGAGAGATCCTTGGCGTGGGCGGTCTGGTTGGGGCGCAGCGCACCGAGTTAATCGAAGCGTTGTTTGGCCTTCGTGAAATTCAATCCGGCACGATTTCGATTCACGGCAAAGAGGTGAAGATCCGCAGCGCCAGCGAAGCGAAGAAGTACGGCTTGGCACTGTTGACGGAGGAGCGCCGGACGACTGGTATTTTCCCGGTATTGTCTGTTCATGAGAATGCGGCTATTGCCAACATCGATCGTTATGTAACGCCTTTTGGCCTGCTGAATGAACGGAAGAAGAAGGCGGAAGCCAACCAAATGGTAGAGAAGCTGCGGACGAAAACGCCGTCGCCGAAAACGCTGATCATGAACCTTTCCGGTGGGAATCAGCAGAAGGTGCTGCTGGCACGCTGGCTGCTTACCGACCCGGAAATTTTACTGCTGGACGAACCGACGCGTGGGATCGACGTCGGGGCAAAATACGAAATTTATTCCATTATTGCGGATTTGGCACAGCAAGGCAAAAGCATCATCATGATTTCATCCGAGATGCCTGAACTGCTTGGGATGTCCGACCGTGTCATGGTAATGTCCGAAGGCCGTCTGACGGGAATATTGGATGGAGAGAAGGCTACGGAAGAAGAAATTATGCGTCTGGCAGCCCAGCACTAAGGATTTGAAGGAGGAGAAAATCATGAATACAAAGAAACTTCAGAGCTTTGTAACCGAGAATGCCATTTATATTGTCTTGGCCGTGTTGCTTATTGGCATCGCCGCTTATGATCCAAGCTTTATCGGACTCAATACATTGCGTGATATTTTGATTCAATCGTCCACTCGGGTAATCATCGCCCTTGGGGTTGCATTTATCCTTATTACCGGCGGTACGGACTTGTCCGCGGGCCGGATGGTTGGCTTGACGGCGGTCGTCTCTGCCTCTATGCTGCAAGAGGCTGATTATGCCCGGCGCTTTTTCCCGAACTTGCCGGAACTTCCTTTGTTTGTGCCGATTTTGATCGCGATTGTCGTCGGCCTGATTTTTGGTCTGATCAACGGGGTCATCGTATCCAAGTTTAAAGTTCCACCGTTTATCGCGACGCTCGGTACCATGGTTGCCATCTATGGGATCAACTCCCTGTATTTCGATACGGAGCCGAACCAATCCCAGCCGATTGGCGGTTTGCGCAACGACTTTACTACGTTGGGTTCTGGTTCCTTGTTCAGTAACTGGAGCTTCTCGATTCCTTATATCGTCATTATCGCGATTGTGGTTTGTGCGATTGTTTGGGTGATGTTCAATAAAACCCGGCTTGGCAAAAATATGTACGCCATCGGCGGCAACCAGCAAGCTGCGAAAGTATCGGGGATTAACGTCTCCAAAAACTTGATTATGATCTACTCGATCGCCGGGGCGCTTTACGGCTTGGCTGGTGTGCTGGAAGCAGCCAGAACCGGCGGTGCTACGAACAACTATGGGAACATGTACGAGCTAGATGCGATCGCAGCCTGCGTCGTTGGCGGCGTGTCCACCACCGGCGGGATTGGTACGGTTCCAGGCATTATGGCAGGCGTGCTGATCTTTACGGTCATCAACTATGGCTTGACGTTCGTAGGTGTAGGACCTTACTGGCAACAAATCATTAAAGGTGCCATTATCGTGGCTGCGGTAGCGTTCGATATGCGGAAATACGCAAGCAAGAAATAAGGTCTTTTTAGGATGTGGATAGGGCGGCTCTGGAGCCGTCCTTTTTCCATTTTTTTAGCAAGCGGATGGCGTCGAAATATGTTAAAATTTGAGAAGAAACGAAAACTAGATTCGGCGATAGGAAATTCGGCTGGGAGGAGCACGCCATGATGAAGAAGTGGAGCAAAATCGGTTTGTCCGGGCTGTTGGTGGCAGCTTTGGTTTTGGTGATGACGACGAGGCAAGGAGGAACCGGTTTTGGAACGGAAACGGCGCATGCTGCAGCAGCCGCCAGCAACTCCTCGCAGTCGAAGTTACTTGCAGCGGTCTACTTGAAGATCCAGACGGAGAACGCGTCCAAGGTAGTTGAGCTCGTCAACAAGGAGCGGAAGAAAGCGGGTCTGAAGCCGCTGATTGTACATACCAATCTGAGCAAAATGGCCAAAATCAAAGCCATCGACATGTTCAAAACCGATTATTTCAGCCATACGTCGCCGAGTTACGGCTCTCCCTTCGACATGATGGATGCGTTCAACATTACCTACATCTACGCAGGAGAGAATATCGGCAAAGGGCAACGTTCCGCCGAGGAAGTGGTTAAGGATTGGATGGACAGTCCTGGCCATAAAGCGAATATCCTGAACCCGAAATACAAGCTAATTGGCGTTGGATATTATAATGGGTATTGGGTACAGGAGTTTATTGGGAAGTAGAGGGATTCCTTCGCCCTATTGCTGACCGTGAAAAAGAATAACGACCACGGGCCGCTCTTGTCCGCCACTTGTCCATTGATGCGAATGGAAGGAAGACAAGCGGCTCCCAAATGCGGACGTAGACTCCCTTAGGTTCGTTATTCTTTTTCATCAAGCAATAGGACGTAGGAAATGTGGGCAGATGCAGGATAGAGCCCGGCTTGGGAGCTGGGCTCTTTGTTGTATTTTAGCGGAGTCTGGGGAGAGGGAAGTGTGTTTGTGAGTAGTCGGGTGTTGGTCTATTTTGACGGAGGGATTCAACGGGATAATGGGTGCTAACGGAACGGAGAGACGCTATTTGGCGGTTCAGGCGGGATCGGGAACTCTAACGGAACGAGGTGACCTTATTTGGGGGATTGGGGCTGGAGAAGGGCCATCTTGAAGTGAATAACGTCTTCTGGTTCCGTTAGAGCGGGAAATAGTCGGGAAATGGGTAAATAAGGTCTCTACGATATTTTATTGAAACCTCCCGAACTTTGCAGCGTAAACATAAGCATAATCTGATATTTCAATCGGGAGGAAAGAGCAAATGTCCATTTTCAAAAGATTACGCGATTTGACCATGTCTAATATCAACGCTTTGATTGACAAAGCGGAGGATCCGATCAAATTGACCGACCAATATATCCGCGATATGCAAGAAGATCTCGAAGATGCGGAGAAGGCCGTTGCTGCCCAAATCGCGATCGAGAAGAAGTTTAAAGGCTTGTATGAAGAACAGCAAGCGTTGGTTGAGCGGCGCACTCAGCAGGCGCATCAGGCAGCTCAAGCGCAAAACGTTGATCTGGCTCGCCGTGCGCTCGAAGAGAAGAAAGCCGCTGAGGCGAAGATGGCAGAATACAAGGCAAGCTACGAGCAAAACAAGGCCGCAGCTGACAATCTCCGTTCGAAGCTTGAGGAAATGCGCAAACAGCTGACGGAAATGAAGAACAAACGCGAAACGCTGGTTGCCCGTTACAATGCAGCTAAAGCACAAAATGAAATCAACAAGACGATGTCCGGGTTTAACTCCGATTCGGCAGCAAGCGGCCTGAAGCGGATGGAAGAGAAGATGCTGCAAATGGAAGCTCAAGCCGAAGCAAGCAATGAGCTGAACGCGAAGGCGAAATCCTTGGATGAGGAGTTCGAAAGCCTGAACAAGGATGCAGCCGTGGAAGCAGAATTGGCCGAGTTGATGAAGCTCTATGAGGATAAAAAATAAGCGACTTGATTCTAAAGTGAGGCTAGACCAAACATGAGCGTATGGAAAAGACTCGGCAATCTGTTTGCCAAACCGGCGCCGCCCGTCGTGGAGAAGAGCATGCTCACGCTGGCCCCGGGCGACATCTGTGAGGTATCGCTCGTTTCCTACGAAGTGACCGGCCGGGTAGGTAATCGCGGGCGTAACGCGGTGATGCTGACGCTGCAGGACGGCAGTCAGATCCGCTATCTGCTGGTCGAGGATCGTGAGTCGCTGCAGTATCACCTCTATGAGCCGATTGACGGGCGGCTCAACGATCCGACCGAGGTACCGGGCCAGATGGACCTTGACGGAACCCTGTACTATTTGGAAGAAGAATACGGAGGTTATGTGTCGGTGGTTGGCAAGACGCCGTTCCTGCAAGGCGGGGAGCAGCATGTCTGGCAGTACCAGTCAGACGACGGCAAGCTGCTGCGGATCGAGTGGCAGAACGGGCGGTTTATGTTATACGAAGGCGCTAAAGTGATTCCGGCCGACATTAAAGTCATTCGAGCCAATTGAGGCCATAAGTCGTTGAAGCAACTAGGGTTCAAAGCGCGATGAAGCCTGATGAAGCGCGAGAACGAGGTGATCCCCTCGATTCCCGCGCTTTTTTTCGCCAAAAATACACAAAAAAATAACATCCCCCAGGCTGCCCATGCAGTGGAGGATGCTATAAATGGGTTATGCAGGGATCGAACCTGCGACCTGCCGATTAAGAGTCGGCTGCTCTACCAGCTAAGCTAATAACCCTCAAAGTAAGGTTTCTTAAGGACAAGAATTATTATAACTCTGTCGTTTTAAAAATGCTAGCCCTTTTTCGAGAAAATTTGCATCTCTTTGCAAGAAGTTTTATGTTATTTACATAAGTTGGAGAGTGACTCATCGTGAGCGAAATGTAGGACTGCGTGGAAACAGGAGGGATTAGATGAGCAGAACGTCCCGGATTTGGCTATGGGCGGGATTGGCGTCACTGATATCGACTTTAATTCTGCTCGCTGGATTCGTATATGCGGTGTCGGATATTGCCGATCCGTCGGCAGCTGCGGGTCATTCGCCGGCTCCATCGTCCCAAACGGAACCCGCTGTGAAAGCAGGAGCTTGGGATGTGACGGCCATTGGGGATTCCTTGGCCAAAGGGACTGGAGACGATACAGGCAGCGGATTTGCCCGCCGGACGGTAGAACTTTTTAATAAAGAGGGCGCCACGTCTAAACTGATCAACAACTTGGGAATTAACGGTCTGACCACGAAGGAACTGCTGCCGATGCTGGACGATCCCGGCGTGAAATATGCCCTGCAGCAGTCGGGGATTATCCTGTTGTCGATTGGGGGAAATGATCTGTTTGACGGCACGGAGGTATTAACCTCAGGGCAGCAAGTCCCATCTCAGGCGGAAATCGAAGCGGCGATTGAGAAGAGCTCGGCGGATTTTGAAAAAATTGTAGCACATATCAAGAAAATCAACGTGCAAGCGCTCCTCGTCTACGTTGGGTTATATAACCCGTTCAGCGATCTTGAGGGGATGCGCGAAATCGGAAACGATACGGTCGCGCGCTGGAACGCAATGGCGATGAAGACGCTCGGGGAATATGAAGGGACGTTGGTCATACCGACGTATGACTTGTTTACGAATAACGCGGCCCGGTATTTGTCGAGCGACCATTTTCATCCGAACGGGGATGGCTACCAGGCGATTGCCGAACGGATGGTCCAAAGCATCGCGCGCTAATGACGGTATAATGCTGGAGTTTACAATGAAGGAGTGAACGGCATGGGAGCACGGCAGCCGATCATTGCTGAGCAGCCTCAACCTGTCCTCAGGGTGCAGGGGCTTAAGAAGAAAATCGGACGGAAGTGGATCGTCCACGATGTGAACTTTGAGGTGTATGCCGGGGAGATTTTTGGGTTCCTTGGCCCGAATGGAGCTGGCAAAACAACCACGATCCGCATGCTCGTCGATTTAATTCGGCCAACCGAAGGCCAAGTACATATTTGCGGATATCATGTACAGCGGGAACCGGAGCTGGCGCTGCGCTGCGTCGGCTCCATCGTGGAAAATCCCGAGGTTTACAACTATTTAACTGGGCGGGAGAATCTCGAGCATTTCGCCCGCATGATGCCGGGCATCGATGGAAAGCGGATTGAGGAAGTTGTGCAAATGGTTGGGTTGACTGGCCGGATCGATGATAAAGTGAAAACCTATTCGCTTGGTATGCGTCAGCGACTGGGCATTGCCCAAGCGTTGTTAGGCCGGCCAAAGCTTCTGATTCTGGACGAACCGACAAACGGTCTGGATCCGAAGGGGATCAAAGAAATGCGCAGATTCATCCGCCGACTCGCGGAAGAAGGAATGGCTGTATTTGTCTCGAGCCACTTGCTTAGCGAAATACAATTGCTGTGCGACCGGGTGGCCATTATCGGGCGCGGGCGCGTCCTCGCCGTCGGCAAAGTGGATGAGCTGATCCAGGCGAATCGAAGTTATGTCGTCTGGGAGCTGGAGCCTCGGGAACCCGGCGAGGTGCTGCTGCGGTCGACGAGCGGGGTCAACGTGGTCACCGAAGTCGGAAATGTACTGGACGATACGATCATCGCAGGGATTCAAGGCCGGGCGATCGTCACTCAAATGCAGCCGGAATTGATCCCAGGCCTCGTCCAGCGTTTGGTGCAGGAAGGGATCCGAGTGGAGGCGGTGCAGAGAGTGAATCCAACGCTCGAGCAGTTGTTCCTGGAGATGACGGAAGGTGAAAGCATTGAATAACATTCTTCCTTTAGTAAAAAATGAAACGATCAAGATGATCAAAAAGAAACGCTTTTACGTCATCTTGCTCGTGTTGATCGTGCTGGTTCCGATGTTTGCTTATGCCCAGCTGCGACAAGCGGAGGACAAACGGGAGAAGTTCGGGGCGGACTGGCGCAGGGAAGTACAGCAAGCGATCACGGACAACCAGAATTCGCTGGGCAGTAACCGGGTGCCGGAGGAATGGAAGAAATACCGTAAAATTTATATTCAGCAGTTGAAGTATTATTTGGAGCATGATGTGAATCCGCGAGAACCGGGCGGCGTCTCCTTTACCCGGGAGTTCTTGGATAACGCAGCCACACTGTTCATTCCGTTGTTAATTATGGGCGTGGGATCGGATATCGTCTCTTCGGAACGGACGAGCGGAACGGTCAAAATGCTGCTCACCCGGCCGGTAAGGCGATGGAAGGTTCTCTTGAGCAAGCTGATCACGCTGATGATGTTTGTGTCCTTGATCATTGTATCAACCTGTTTGATATGCTATTTAATTTCAGGGTTATTTTTTGGTTACCGCGGATGGGCGCTGCCGGTATTTACAGGATTCCAGCTGCGGGGGGCCGAAGTAGACATTTCGGGTGTGCATGCCGTGCCGCAATGGTTGTATATATTCATGCAGGCCGGCCTGATCTGGTTTGTCAGCGTGGTGGTGGCTGCCCTGGCGTTTATGGTGTCAGTGCTTGTGCGCAGCACATCGGCAAGTATCGTCATTATGATGGCGACACTGATCGCTGGAAATATTTTGACGAACATGGCTTCTTCCTGGACCAGCGCCAAATATTTATTTATGGTGAATCTTGGTTTAACGAATTATCTGGCGGGGACACCGGCTCCGATCGAGGGAATGACGCTGGGATTTTCGCTGGCTGTGCTGGCGATTTGGGGCCTTTGCGCCCTCGTCGTTTCATTCCTTGTCTTTACGAAACAAGATATTTTGAATTAAAATGGACAAAGGCACCAAAACATCTGTTCGACTACTACATACAAAGGTAGACTAAAGAATTAAAGGGGGAGCATGAATGGCCGAACAAATCGATTTGTTCGAGGACGTACCCGGCACGAATGCCGATGGCCCGTCTTCGGGATACGACGCGGACGACATTCAAGTGCTCGAAGGGCTTGTCGCGGTACGCAAACGGCCAGGGATGTATATTGGCAGTACGAGCTCGTCGGGACTACATCATCTGGTATGGGAGATCGTTGACAACGCGGTCGACGAGCATCTGGCGAAGTACTGCACGAAAATTGACATTACGCTGAACAAGGACGGATCGGTCACTGTACTCGATAACGGCCGGGGGATTCCAACCGGCATGCATAAAACCGGGATACCGACGCCGCAAGTCGTTTATACGATCCTGCATGCAGGCGGCAAGTTTGGCGGATCGGGTTACAAGAAATCCGGCGGGTTGCACGGCGTTGGGGCCTCGGTAACGAACGCGTTGTCCGAGTGGCTCGAAGTGGAAATTTATCGGGACGGAAAAATCCACCGGATGCGCTTCGAGTATTGGGTTGATGATAAAGGCATTGAACACGTGGGTGAGCCGGTTACTGGACTTGAAGTGATCGGCAACACGAACAAGACCGGCACGAAGGTAACGTTTAAACCGGATATTCGCGTCTTCACCGGCGGGATCGGATTAAACTACGATACGCTCGCGGAACGATTGCAGGAGATCGCGTTTCTGAATTCGGGCCTGAAGGTGACCTTGAAGGATGAGCGGGTCGGCCGTTCCGACGAGTTTTTTTACGAGGGCGGAGCCAGTCAGTTCGTGGAGTTCCTTAATGACGGGAAGGACGTGCTGCATGATGTCATCCATTTCTATGCGGAGCGGGAGGATATCGAAGTCGAAGTGGCGCTGCAATACAATGCAGGGTACACCGAAACGCTGGTATCGTTCGTCAACTCCATCCCAACTCGGGGCGGGGGAACGCATGAAACCGGATTCAAGACAGCTTACACCCGCGTCATGAACGAATATGCTCGGAAGAACGGCTTGCTCAAGGAAAAGGACAAAAACCTCGAAGGCAACGATTTGCGCGAAGGCATGATGGCTGTCATCAGCGTCAAGATGTCCGAGGTGGAGTTTGTCGGTCAAACGAAAGACCAGCTCGGAAGTGCATCGGCTCGAAGTGCGGTGGAATCGGTCGTGAGCGAGAAAATGGCGGTGTTCCTGGAAGAGAACCCGCAGGTTGCTCAGACGCTGATCAAGAAGGCGGTCCAAGCCTCCAAAGCACGGGAGGCCGCTCGCAAAGCCCGCGACGAAATGCGTTCGGGCAAGAAGCGGAGCGAAAGCTCCAACCTTGGCGGCAAGCTGACGCCGGCGCAGTCGAAGGATTATACGCGCACAGAGCTGTTTATTGTGGAAGGGGATTCCGCTGGCGGTTCGGCCAAGCAGGGGCGTGATTCGAAGCTACAGGCTATTTTGCCGTTGAAAGGGAAGCCGATGAATCCGGAGAAGGCCAAGCTGGCGGATATTCTCAAGAACGACGAGTACCGGGCGATTATTTCGGCGATTGGCGCAGGCATTGGGCCGGATTTCACCCTGGAGGACAGTAACTTCTCCAAGATCATCATCATGACCGACGCCGATACAGACGGTGCGCACATTCAAGTGTTGCTCTTGACGTTCTTTTACCGTTATATGAAGCCGCTGATCGATGCGGGACGGGTCTATATCGCGCAACCGCCGTTGTACAAGATTACTCGTCGTTCCGGCAAGCTGGAGACGGTGAGATATGCGTGGACCGACGAGCAGCTGCAGAACTACCTGAAAGAATTCGGCAAAAATTTCGAGCTGCAACGCTACAAAGGTTTGGGAGAAATGAATCCCGAACAGCTGTGGGAAACGACGATGAATCCGGAAACGCGGACCATGCTGCAGGTGCAGATCGAAGACGCCGCCAAAGCGGAGCGCCGCGTGTCTACGCTGATGGGGGACAAGGTCGATCCGCGCAAGCGATGGATCGTGGAAAACGTGGATTTCACGGAGTTTGAGGAATAGAAGGTGAATTGATGTGAGCATGCTGGAAAACTTTTTGCCGGCGTTCTTGGAAGAGGTTGTAGGCGACCGATTTGGCCGGTATTCCAAATATATTATTCAGGACCGGGCGATTCCTGACATTCGCGACGGGTTGAAGCCGGTTCAACGCCGGATATTGTATGCGATGTACGATTCCGGTAATACCCCGGACAAACCGTACCGGAAATCGGCGAAGACGGTTGGGGACGTTATGGGGAACTACCATCCGCACGGGGACTCTTCGATCTACGAAGGGATGGTACGGATGGCGCAGCCGTGGAAGATGGGCCATGCGCTTATCGACGGTCACGGCAACTGGGGTTCGCAGGACGATGACCCGGCAGCAGCGATGCGGTATACCGAAGCGCGCTTGTCGGCGATCGCGATGGAGCTCTTGCGAGATATTGAGAAGCGGACCGTGCCGTTTAAGGACAACTTCGACAATACGTCGAAGGAACCCGTCGTCCTGCCGGCCCGTTTTCCGAACCTGCTGGTCAACGGGGCCAGCGGGATCTCCGCAGGGTTTGCCACCGAAATTCCGCCGCATAACCTGCGCGAGGTGATTGATGCCTGCATCGCCTTGATGGAGAAGCCGGAAATGACGCTAGAGGAAATTCGGCTGTTCGTGAAAGGACCGGATTTTCCGACGGGCGGCATTATTATGGGCGAGGAAGGCATTCGGGAAGCTTATGAGACCGGGAAAGGCCGGATTTATTTGCGCTCCAAGACAGAAATCGAGACGCTACGCGGCGGCAAGCAGCAGATTGTTATCACCGAGATTCCTTATCAGGTGGTGAAGTCGCGCTTGGTAACGGCAATGGAAAACATCCGTCTGGAGAAAAAGGTGGACGGCATTGCCGAAGTGCGGGACGAAAGCGGCCGGAACGGACTGCGTATCGTTGTCGAGTTGAAGAAGGATGCGGATGCTCAGGGGATTTTGGCCTATTTGCTGAAAAAAACCGACCTGCAAGTCACCTACAACTTCAACATGGTGGCGATCGTTAACAAGGCGCCGCGTCAGCTGGGGCTCAAAGCGATGCTCGAAGCCTACATTGCCCACCAGCGCGAGGTTGTGACCTACCGGACGCAATATGAGCTGGAGAAGCTGGAGGACCGTGCTCACGTTTTGGAGGGCTTGGTCAAGGCGCTTAACATTTTGGATGAGGTCATCGCAGCCATCAAAGCCTCCAAGAACCGTCAAGATGCGCAAAACAACCTGCAATGGATGTTCGGCTTCACCGAACGGCAGGCCGATGCGATCTTGACCATGCAGCTGTACCGTTTAACCAATCTGGAGATTACGACGCTGCAGAAAGAGCTGGAGGACATCCAGAAGAAAATCACCGTGTTGCGCGGCATCTTGGAAAGCGATAAGAAGCTGATCGCACTGATCAAGAAAGAGCTGCTCGAGATCCGCGACAAATACGGGATCGACCGCCGTTCGCACATTCAGGACGAGGTTGAGGAGTTGAAGGTCAACCTTGAGGTGCTGGTGGCTCAAGAGGATGTACTGGTTACGATTTCCCATGAGGGGTACATCAAGCGTACCAGCATGCTGTCGTTTACGCGATCCGGCGGGGAGCGCGATGGCTCCGGGGTCAAAGAAGGCGACTACATGAAGTATTTGCTGGAGGTAGATACTTTGCAGAACCTGCTGATCTTTACGCAGCGGGGGCAATACTTCCTCTTGCCGGTGCACCAGATTCCAGAGTTTAAATGGAAGGATAACGGGACAGCGATCGTCAACGTTATTCCGCTGGCCAAGGAAGATCGCATTGTCAGCGTGATTCCGGTGAAGAGCTTCGAGGAGAATCCGGAGCTCAGTCTGGTCTTCGTGACCAAGAACGGTCAAGTGAAGCGAACCGAGCTGAAAGAATACGAAACGAAGCGCTCCGGTGCGGTGGCCGCCTGCAAGGTTGGCGACGGCGATGAAGTGCTGAGCGTCACGGTCAGCCGGAACAACCAGGAAATTCTGCTATTAACGAAGCAGGGAATGGCGATCCGGTTCGCCGAAGACGAAGTGAACCCGATGGGACGGGTATCTGCAGGGGTACGCGGGATCAACCTGAAGGATGACGATGAGGTTGTTGCCGCGCTCTGGGTCGAAGGCGAGGAAGGCGAAGTCCTAGTCGTATCCGACTTGGCTTACGCGAAGCGCAGCCTGCTGCTGGACTATCCGGTGCAAAGCCGGGGCGGCAAAGGTGTCCAGACGTTTGAATTTAAGGAAGGCAAACGCGTCAAACCAAACGGCAGCCGATTAGTTGGCGGTATTCATTGCAAGGAGCCGGTGTTGTTACAGGCCGTCACGAAGGAAGGGCAAATGCACACCTTCAGCTCGGAAGATGCTCCAATCGCGGACCGGAAGTCCATAGGGAAAGCGATGATGTCCGTAGACAAAAACGACGAGATCGTGGATCTCTTCGTCAAAGAATAAGCGATCAACTCCGGGGAAGGGCTTGAAACTTTCCCGGAGTTTTTTTAAACAATCCGTAGTGAAGGGGGGGGATGGAGAATGGCGGAAGCGCATTTCCTGTCGCGGTTATCCGCGCCGGCTAGACGAGCCTTGGAAGCAAATGGCGTAACGACTTTGGAGAAGTTGGCCGAGCTGAGTGAGCAAGAGGTGCTGCGATTTCATGGCATGGGCCCCGCTTCCTTGCCTAAGCTGAGAGAGGCTTTGCGTGCGCAAGGATTAACGTTTCGGAGCTAAAATCGAGCCTTGAACTGCTCCCTCATGATCCTTGGTAAGATGATCGATGAATGCTTGGAGCGTAGGATCCATAAACGTACTTCTGCGATAGACTAACCCGACGTTTTTGTGCGGAACGGGCTGTGCCAACGGGACAACGGTGATTCCGCCGCGGCGGTTCGTGCTAGTTAACGTCCGGGCATAAGAGCCGGGGAGAACCGTACCTCCGACGTGGTGGATGACCATCTGGACCTGGGATTCCATCGTCGACAGCTCCATGACTGGCCGGATCTCAATGCCCTGATCAGCGCATGCCGTATCCAGCAGTTGCCGCACGTAAAACTTCGGCGGAAAGAGCACCAGCGGCAGCTGTGCAACCTGCTCCAGCGTCACTTCCGGCAGCTCCGCATAAGCATGCTGGCTGGAGACAACCAGCACCAGCGCCTCGTCGAACAGCGGTCGGCTGACGATTTGCTCATCCTGGAGCGGCAGAAACACGACGCCGAGATCCAGCTGGTTGGCGAGCAGTCCGGCTCTGGTCTCTTCGGTGGCGAGCTCAAGCACCGTCAGCTCAATTCCGGGGTACTGACGGTGGAAAGAGATCAGCTTGTCTTCCAGCAGGTGGTTGCCGGAGCATCCGATGCGGAGCTGCCCGCGCTGTACGCCGGTAATCTGGCCGATTTCCAATTTTGCCTGCTCTACCTCATAAACCACCCGGCGGGCGTGCTCCAACAGGATTGCTCCTGCTTGGGTCAGGTAGTTTTTTTTACCAATCCGTTGAATGAGGGCCGTCCCCAGCTCTTGCTCCAGCAAGCGAATTTGGTGGCTGAGCGTGGGCTGCGTAATCCCCAGTCTTTCCGCAGCTTTGGTGAAGTGCAAATCTTCCCCGACCGCGATGAAATATTCCAATAAACGATGCTCCATAGCGGATCATTCTCCTTAATACATAGATGTTGTCAATGAATATAATTGAAACGATGTTATTGATCAATGAAGAAAGAATCGGTATAGTGAAAGACAGAGTAATTATTGCTTCGTTAGTTCGTGAATCCGATAAAGGGAAAGAGGAAATGAATATGGGAAATTGGTCCATCACATTAACGACGGCTAAAAAAGCGAAGCCGGCTGCCGATCAGCTGGGCTTTGGCAAATATTTTACCGATCATATGCTGCTTATGGATTATACGGCAGATCAAGGCTGGCACGATCCGCGAATCGTGCCGTATGGACCGATTTCGCTGGATCCATCGGCGATGGTGTTCCACTACGGGCAAGAAGTGTTTGAGGGTATGAAGGCTTACCGGACACCGCAGGGAGAGCTCGTATTGTTCCGACCAGATATGAACTTACGCCGGTTGAATCATTCATGCTTACGTCTTGGGATTCCTCAGGTGGATCCGGAGGAAGTGCTGGAAGGTATTTGCCGCCTGCTCGCTTTAGAGGAAGAGTGGATGCCGGAAGGCGAAGGCAATTCTTTATATATCCGACCGTTTATTATTGCCACTGAAGCAGGTCTTGGGGTGCGGGCCGCAGAGGAGTATCGGTTGATCGTCATTTTATCGCCGGTTGGGGCTTATTATCGCGAAGGCATCCATCCGGTGCGCATTTATGTGGAGGATCGGTACGTTCGGGCGGTTCGCGGCGGTACCGGTGAAGCGAAAACCTCGGGGAACTATGCCGCAGGCATCAAAGCCCAGGAAGATGTCAAATCGCTGGGCTTCTCCCAGGTGTTATGGCTTGACGGAATCGAGAAGAAGTATATCGAAGAAGTGGGCAGCATGAACGTGTTCTTCAAAATTGCCGGGGAAGTGGTCACTCCCGAACTGAACGGCAGTATTCTGGCTGGTGTCACGCGGGACTCGGTCATTCATCTTCTTCGGGAGTGGGGAGTTCCCGTTAAGGAACGCCGGATCTCAATTGAAGAGCTGTTCGAGGCCCATAAGGAAGGGAAACTTGAAGAAGCGTTTGGCACCGGAACGGCGGCGGTCATCTCTCCGATCGGCAGCATGACGTGGGAAGGTCATGACATGGAGATTGCTGGAGGCCAAACCGGAGCATTGTCGGCAAAACTGTACGAGACATTGACTGGAATCCAACGCGGAGAGCGGGAGGATTCCTTCGGATGGCGGTATTCCGTCCGTTAAAAACAACGGGACGGTGCCCCTTTGCCGTAAACCCTTGGATAATTGCTTCAAGGCAGCAGGAATTTGCGAAGGAAGCAGCGAATTATCCAAATGGTGATGTAAGGCAAGGAGGGATAAGATTGCATACCGCTGAATTTGCCAGATTGCTTGATCTCATCGTGAAGGATTATCAGACCCACATGGAGGAGGAGCTGGCTCCCACACTAACGACGTCGCAGTTGACCGTTCTGGAGCTGCTGGAGCAGCAGGGCAATCTGAAGCCGTCCGATTTGATTCCGTATCTCTCCACGACGCCGGCTGCAGTAACGATGCTGCTGGACCGTATGGAGCGGGGCGAACTGATTCGCCGCGACCGGGATGAGAACGATCGCCGCAACGTGTGGGTGTCGATTACGGATAAAGGACAATCCGAAGTCCGCCGGGGGATCGAAGTTCGCAACGCCTACTTAAGCGGCGTGTTGAATCGCATCTCAAGTCATAATCAACAACTGCTCGTATTTCTGTTGGGCAAAATTTCGGGAACGAAATAAGGAACTTGCCTACGAGGGAGTCTAATGAATAGGCGGGACGTCAAGGAGCTGATTTTGTCAGCTTCAGACGTCCCGCCTTTTTTTACATCTCGATTCCGTTCCCCCCAGCCTGCAGCAACGCTGCAAGGCGGGTATACGTTTCTTCCTTCCACAGATCCCACGGATACGCACGCGGCGGGAGGGAGATCAGATCGATCGGCTCCTTCGTCACCGGGTGCGGAAATCCAACGTACAACGACCAAAGGGCGATTTGTTGGCCTGGTTTATTCCACCCTGCGCCATATTTCTGATCGCCATACAGAGGGCAGCCGATGTGGCTCAGTTGCACTCGGATCTGGTGCGGCCGGCCGGTATGCAGCTCCACCTGCACAAGGCTCAGCTGCTCCGATGCAGAAGTGCCGAGTACCCGGTAATCGAGCCGCGCCTCTTTGCCGCCGGACGTCCCCGCTGGAACGACAGACACGGTATTGGTGCGTTCGTCTTTAAGCAGCGTATCCGTCAAACGCCCTTGCCGCTGCGGCGGCGTTCCGTGTACGACAGCGACATATGTTTTGCTGAATCGGCGGCTTCGCACCATCTCCGCTAACCGTGAAGCGGCTTTGGAAGTCTTGGCGAAGATCATGGCACCTCCGACCGGACGATCCAGCCGATGCACAAGTCCGAGATACACGTTACCGGGCTTGCTATACCGCTCCTTGATGTCCGCCTTCAGCAAATTCAGCAGATCGGGGTCTCCGCTGGCATCCTCCTGGGTAGGGATGTTCACCGGCTTCTCAATGCCGAGCAGATGGTTGTCTTCATATAGGATCGCCATCGCCGGCTGTCCCGAGGTCCGCTTGACTTCGGAAACCATCGGTTATTCCTCCCAGCGTCCGAGAATGCCGCAAGGGAGATGAAGCCCTGAGCGGGTGATCGGCAGGCCCAGTTCACCGGCCGAGATCCGTCCCCCGTAACGCTTCTTGACGGTCATCGTCAGAATGTTGTTCAGAACGGTAGGCGAAATGCCGGTCGTATACGAGTTAATAAGGAAGAAGAGCGGCTTGTCCGACAGGATCGACAAGCAAGACTCTACAAACGGGTAGAGGCTCGTCTCCAGCTTCCACATCTCACCACCCGGACCACGCCCGTAGGACGGAGGGTCCATGATAATCGCGTCATATCGGTTGCCGCGCCGTTGCTCCCGCTGTACGAACTTGAACACGTCATCCGTGATGAAGCGTACATGACGGTCAGCCAAACCGGACAGCGCCAGGTTCTCTTTGGCCCATTGGACCATCCCTTTCGCTGCATCGACATGAACAACCGAAGCGCCAGCTGAAGCTGCGGCTACAGTGGCCCCGCCGGTATATGCAAACAGGTTCAGCACCTGAATCGGCCGACCCGCGCCGGCGATCTTGTCCATCATCCACCGCCAGTTGGCAGCTTGTTCCGGAAACAATCCGGTATGTTTGAAATTGGTGGGGCGGATATAAAATTTCAACCGGTCATAGGAAATCGTCCAACGGTCGGGGATCTGCTTCTTCATCTCCCATTGTCCGCCGCCGGAGGAACTGCGATGGTAATGCCCGTGCACATCGCGCCAACTGCGATCTTCATTGGCGATCGGCCAGATGATCTGCGGATCGGGGCGCCGCAAAATGATGTCCCCCCAGCGCTCCAGCTTTTCTCCGTTTCCGGTGTCCATGACTTCATAATCCTGCCAATCATTTGCTACATACATGTGTTGATCCTTCCTTCCACCGCTTTTTGCGGCCCGCCCGTTTGGGCATGTCCTTAAGTTCTGTAGATTCGGTAGTTATTGTACCTTATTTTTCTATCGGCATGCTACCTTCAAGGTGAAAACGATCTTCAATTCATTCCGCGGGTGTGGTAGTCTTTCAATAAAACGCTAAGTTTTAGAGGATCAAGGAGAGAGCATTGGAAATGTTACGTCGTTTTTTTTCATATTACCGGCCTTATAAACATTTGTTTATTCTGGATTTCACCTGTGCTGTGGTGGCGGGTCTGCTGGAGATCGGGTTCCCGGTCGCCGTTAACCAGTTCGTGGACAAGCTGCTGCCGGGTCGCGACTGGGCGCTGATCATTTGGGCTTCGGCTGCGCTGCTAGGTGTATATCTCCTGAACACGGCGTTGAACTACATCGTCACGTACTGGGGCCATATGCTGGGGGTTAACATTGAAACGACCATGCGCAAAAAGATGTTTGATCACCTGCAAAAGCTGTCCTTCCGCTTCTATGATAATCATAAGACCGGACAACTGATGTCGCGAATCTCCAACGATCTTGACAATATCGGAGAGCTGGCGCACCACGGACCAGAGGACGTCTTTATCGCCGGAATGACCCTGATCGGCTCGTTCCTGCTGATGCTGTCGATTAACTGGAAGCTGGCGGTGCTGACCTTCCTCGTTGTGCCGGTGCTGGTTTGGACGGCGCTTTATTTCAATGGAAAAATGACGAAGACCTACCGCGGCTTGTTTTCCGCGCTCGCTGATTTCAATTCCCGCGTGGAAGAGAATATCGGCGGCATCCGTGTTGTTCAGGCGTTTGCAAACGAAAAGCACGAGCAAAAGCTGTTTGAGGAAAACAACAACGCCTATCGTGCTACGAAGCTGTGGGCTTATAAAATCATGGCGGGGAGCTTGTCCATCAACTACATGTTAATGCGGCTTGTTTCGTTGTTCGTGATGGTTTGCGGAACTTGGTTTGTTATTCACGGGGAGTTAACTTACGGAGAGTTCGTTGGTTTCCTGTTGCTGGCAAACGTGTTCATCCGGCCGATTGAGAAAATCAATGCGATCATCGAAAGCTATCCGAAGGGGATTGCCGGTTTCAAGCATTATCTGGAAATTATGGATACGGAGCCGGACGTAGCCGATGCCCCGGATGCGATTGACGTTGGAACCTTGAAGGGAGACATTTACTTCGATCGGGTTTCTTTCGGTTATGAAGGGGCTTCTCGCGTGTTGGAGGACGTCAGCTTGAAGATTCGAGCTGGGGAAACCGTCGCCTTCGTAGGGCCGTCAGGTGCCGGCAAAACTACGCTATGCAGCTTGCTGCCGCGCTTCTATGATGTGGATGGCGGACGGATCACCATCGACGGGATGGATATTCGCGATCTAACCCTGTCCTCACTGCGGCGCAATATAGGGATTGTACAGCAGGACGTTTATCTCTTCTCGGGGACGATTCGTGAGAACATCGCTTACGGCAAGTTGGAGGCAACAGAAGAGGAGATTTGGGAGGCAGCGCGGCGGGCGCAGCTCGAGGATTTCATTCGCTCGCAACCGGAAGGATTGGAGACGGTGATTGGTGAACGCGGCGTCAAGCTGTCCGGCGGGCAAAAACAACGGTTGGCGATCGCAAGAATGTTCCTGAAAAATCCGCCGATCCTGATCTTGGACGAAGCGACATCCGCCCTGGATACCGAAACGGAGCAGGCGATCCAACAATCGCTGGCCGAGCTGTCCGTGGGAAGAACCACACTCGTGATCGCTCACCGGCTGGCTACGATCAAAAATGCCGACCGGATCGTTGTGGTGACAGAAGAGGGCATTACTGAGCAGGGGCGCCATCAGGAGCTGATTGCCGCCGGTGGTCATTACAGCCGGCTGCATCAGGCCCAGTTTGGACATTTGAATAATTAGATGAACGAAGACCGCAGGAGCTCTTCCGTAGAGCCTGCGGTCTGATTCGTTTTAGAATCAACGCAAATAAGCATAGTAGTCCTGGGAGCGGCAAATTCGAAACCCCGTCTGTTCATAAAGTTTCTTGGCTTGGGGGTTGTTGAGTGCGACTTCCAGCCAGACCTCAAAGCCTTTGGCACGTTCGCGTTCAACCACCTGACGCAAAGCAGTACTACCGATGCCTTGCCCCCTCCGGGATGAAGTAACAACAAAGCCGTAGATCCAAGCCTCCTGATCACGACGGGACACCCGAATTTTCCCAACGGCTTCGCCTTCATGCACGATGAGCTCGTTCTGACGAATTTCTTCCTCCGTTAACTTCTCGTAGTACAACCGGGCTTCCTCCGCCTGGAGATCAAATCCCTCCTGATCGAGGCGAGCGAGCAGCGGTCGGTCCGTGTCCTCCGCGGATCGGAGAGCGATTTGAGCCGTTCTGGACGGAGCATTCGTGCAAGCCGCTTCAGGGGAGTGCTTCATTTGAAATTCGCTGAATTCATAGCGGCAAGGATAGGCGGCAAGGAAATGCTTGGCCGAGTCGGAGTTCCCAGGAGCATTCAATAGGATCTTCGGATACGAACCCACCGTAGCTAGGTTTAACCCACGCTGCAGCAGAGAGGTGAAAATACCTTGTCTGCGGTAATCCGGGTGAACCATGCCGCAGACCTCCAGCGTGCTTCCGAACGGATACAAGCCTAAGAAAGCGACCAGTTGCCCGTCGCGGAACTCGATCAAATCTGCGGCACTCTCTTCCTTGCGGGAGTGTAAGGTGTCCCAATTTAACTTCAAAGCAATTCCGTCATGCTGCTCTACGTGTTGTTGGAGGGCTTCTACGTCAGCCCATGTCCATGTTAGATTCATGCCAGCTCACTTCCCTTCATTCGTATTCTAGCGGATCGGAAGGAAATTGGCACGTGAAATCGTGGGCAGACGCGCTTGACATATCGCAAGTACGGGGGTAGCTTGAAAGTACTGCAAATCTACTTATTTTTTCGGAGGTACTAGGAATGAATATCATCGAAATGGAACAAGTGACTTGGTTCCGGGATGGGAAAGCCGTATTAAACGGCATCGATTGGACGGTCCGCGAGGGAGAACATTGGGCGATGCTAGGCTTGAACGGTTCAGGCAAAACGACGTTGCTGAACATGATCAGCGGCTACCTCTGGCCGACATCTGGCCATATCAGCGTACTGGGGAACCGGTTTGGCGAAGTAGATTTGCGGGAGCTGCGCAAAACGATTGGGTGGGTTAGTTCTTCGATGCAGGCCAGACTACACGGGGGGCAAAAAGCTGAAGATCTTGTGGTAAGCGGCAAGTTTGCAACCATCGGACTTTACGAGAAACCAACGTCAGAGGATTACGACCGGGCTGCAGCCTTCATGAACCAGCTCCATTGCAGCCATTTACATGGACGAACTTACCAGACCTGTTCCCAAGGTGAACAGCAAAAGCTGTTGATTGCTCGGGCTTTGATGGCTTCGCCCCAGCTGCTCATCCTGGACGAGGCAACGAACGGGCTGGATTTCATCTCCCGGGAAGGATTGCTGGAAAGCATCGCACAGCTGGCCGCCGAACCGAATACGCCGCATATGCTGTATGTAACGCACCATACCGAGGAAATTTTGCCGATTTTCACGCATACGCTGCTGCTCCGGCGGGGAGAAGTCTACGCGCAAGGGAAAACGTCGGATGTCCTGAACGAAACCGGGTTATCCGATTTCTTTGAAACGCCGGTGGCTTTGCGATGGAATCAGGAACGAGCTTGGCTGTCGACGAAATAAGCCTTAACCCGTCGGGGTACTCCCGGCGGGTTTTGCTGTTTTGGAGCCGGAGGCTTTTTTGCGTATTGCAGCCACTAACCAATAGAAGCTGGGGATGAGAAATTCGGCGAAAAAGAACATCGGCGCCCTTTCCCAGGACAGGAAAGAAATAATTTCCGGGGGGGTTCTGGCAATCGACATGGCGTAAATGGACACAAAGGCGACAACCGGCAGCGTGAACGGTTTATGATCTTTCACGCCAGTCAATTGGGCAATGCATAAGACCGCGGTGAATACCACAAACGCAATTTTTACAAAGATGCTGGTCAGCCACAAAATAATTAAGATCGGGTCCATCGTTTCGATAAATGAGCCGACACGAATGAAACGAACCAGTTCCATGTCAGGGTAAACCAGATTGGCTCCCAGGTTCGGTCCAAACGTCAGCAGGATCGGAATGAGATGCAACACGATCAGCAGCAATGAAGTGAGCGTAGCCCCGAAGAGGGTGCGGAACACTTTTTTTGGCATCTCTAGATAAGGAAATAGCAAAAACAAGAATGCCATCTCTCCAAAAATCGCCATCGTATCTAGGATTGAGGCAACCATATCTCTTGCCGAGAGATGGTTAATCAAGGCGCTGAACATATCCAATTCCATTTCCTGAAACCCGATAAACGGAATAAAGAAGAAGGCGGCGGCAAAAATGAGGAAAAAACCTTCAGCCGTACGGAAGATCGTCAGGATCCCGCAGCGAACAGCATAGGCGACACAGACTCCAAAGATGGCGATCACCGCCCACCCTGGCGTACCAATCAAATATTCCGATAACAAGAAATCAGCAAGCTCCCTTAAATTGAGGGCAGCTAGAAAGAGATGGAGTATCACGATATATAGAACGAAGAGGATATGGAGGGGACGGCCCACTACTTTGCCTCCGAATTCTACAAAAAATTCGTTGGGGCGAGAGGATGCGAGCTTATAGGCGGGGTAGCAAAACAGCAGCCCCAGCAAAGCGCCCACCACAACGGCAACCGGCGTAGAATACTTGCTGCCTCCAAGCAACATCCCTGTATAAAAAGCGATGACGGTGGTGAAGGTTTGCAAGCTGAAAAGCGCAAAGATTTGATTGGTTGTAATTTTCTTGAGCATTCATTCCGCCTCCTAATGTCGGATCGTGTCAAAACGATCCGCCCAGCATCGACTTGCGTAAATATTCCATCATCATGATGAAATTCCATTGATCCTTCAGTTTAAATGTGACTTCTGAGATGACAAAAAAACAGATGGAGACGACCAGAACGGTAATTCGTTTTTTTAGCTGAACTCCTTCTTTTTTCTGCATCAGCCAGTCAGCCAGTATGATGAGCACATACAGGATACCAATATAGACCACATTGAATCCCTCGCTATCTATTGGTTTCGTGAACCACCGAACGAAACACACCGCCCGTACGGTTTAATTTAATCTTCACATCAACTTCAATCGGGAGTTCCTTGGCGTAGTAATTCTTCCATTGATCTTGCATCGAATGCCAAATTTTCGGATGACTCCAATCCAGATATTGGCTCATGAGGAAGGCGTCAGATCGGGCTTTCCGAGTCTTGTCCAGCACATGGATAAACTGCTCTTCCACGTCCTTACTCAGGAGTTTCTCCAATTCACGGAGAACTTGCGGGTCCTTCAAATCGATGCGAGACAGTGAGGCTTCGATATAAGCTTTTGCACTGCTATCGACTTTGAACGAGACCTGATCTCCCTGTACTTTCGGTTTTATACTCGTCTTTATGCCTTCGATGTAAAAGCTAATCTCCTTCTCATCGGTGGGAGAGGGGAGGGTGAGCGTTGTATTTTTTAGCTGAGAGCTGATCCACAGCGCGGTTCGATGCTCGAGAGGAGTGAGCTCGATCTTCGCCATTTTCCCGCCGCTGAAAATCGCTGCACCTCCGGAGCCCATCCAACGGTTTGTTTTTGGATTCTCCTTGGCAATTTCTGGCAACTCTCCGAAGGACAGCAGCGGGATCAGAATATCCCCGCCTTGGTATAGCGCCAGCTTATAATCCTTGACGGTAGTATCCAATACATAGTGATTGTTGACGTATTTCCGCAGGATGTCGCTGAGAATCCGTTCGAATACCATCGGTGCCTTCGTGATTTCTTTGACCTCGCCAGGGGTTACGAATAAACTGGCGCTCAGCCGGAAGGAGGGCTGACGGAAGACGAATTCGACAACTTCGTCCAAGCCATGCTCTGCCTCTCTTCGGCCTACCACAACGACACGGGTTTGACCAAAGGTGACATTCCGGGACAAGTCAATTTGAATTAAATTTAAAGCCTGGCTGAGGTTCTCTGCTCGTCTAGTTATAAAGCTAAACGGATCCCCTTCGGGTTGCCCCGTCCCGCCAGCTTCCCCCGGAATCATCCGGTTCGGGAGCGGAAATCCTAGGGTCAGCTCTACTTGCCCGTCCTCCGTCCGATCGATCAGTACGGTGTTTACAAACGCACGGTTGTTGAGTTCCTGAGCAGACCAACATCCGCCAACGCCGATCAAAAGCAAGAAAATCAAAGTTGCTGTTGCGATAGCGCGGTGGATTCTCGTCACTCGAAATCACCTTTCTTCTCTTTTACCCAACTGCGAGGATTTGAGTTTTGTCGGTTTTCGTTGTTCGAGAGTTGCATCGGTCGTTTGTGCATCTTCCACCAAGGAACCCGAATGAACGTATCTCCCAAATCCTTGCCCATGAGCGGAGCAATCGGGGATAAATAGGGAAGTCCAAAAGATTCCAAATTGACCAAATGGATGTAAATCAGGATTAACCCGCAGGTGACGCCGTACAACCCAAACATGGAGGCTAGGATCATAATCGGAAAACGGAGCAATCGAAACGCCAAGCCTAAATCGAAATGGGGGATGATAAACGAAGCGATCCCCGTTAAGGAGACGATGATCACCATCGCCGCTGAGACGATCCCCGCCTGAACGGCGGCCGTGCCAATGATCAAGGCGCCGATAATGGATACCGCTTGCCCGATCGATTTTGGAATCCGAATGGAAGCTTCGCGAAGAGCTTCAAACGCCAGTTCCATCGCAAAGGCTTCCCATAGCGCCGGAAAGGGGACGATTTCGCGTGAAGCGGCAATCGTAATCAGCAGCTGGGAAGGGATCATTTCCGGATGAAACGTGGTGACTGCGATATAAATGGACGGCAGAGTTAAAGAAGCAAAGACGAAAAAATAACGAATCCAGCGAATCCAGTTCGCTGCGACATAACGCTGATAATAATCCTCCGCCGATTGCAGCAGCATCGGCAAGGTCACCGGAGCAAGCAACGCAATCGGTGAACCATCTACGATGATGGCAATTCTTCCTTCCAGCACCGCTGCGGCGACGACGTCAGGCCGTTCGGTGTACTGCAGTTGAGGAAAAGGCGTATAAGGGTTATCTTCGATGATTTCTTCCACGTAGGCGGAGCCCAGGATGCCGTCCATGTCAATGTAAGAGAGTCGACGTTGCACTTCCTTTACAAGCTCCGGTTTGCATACGTTCTCGACATAAGCCAGTACGATGCTGGTTCGAGTTTCCCGACCTTTATTGACCGTCGGGGTTTTCAGATGTGGACTTTTAATCCGGCGTCGAATCATAGTCAAATTCTTCTCCAAGTCCTCGATAAAAGCTTCTCTCGACCCGCGAATGACAGATTCGTTGGGAGCTTCATCGATCCCGCGCGTCGGGTAATCGGAAATGGAGAACGTCAACATCCGCTTATCCCCGTCGATCATCAGCAAAGCTTCGGCGTTCAGGATGGCTTGAATCGCTTGATTTAAGTCATCGATGACGGTAGCTGTAGATACGCTTAATGCCTTATCCTCGAACAGGAACTGATAAATATTTTTCTCCTGCAGCAACGCGGATTCTCGCTGTAGACTGCGAACGATAAATTGCTGGACCGTTTCCTGTGCAATCATTCCGCGAACATAGACGAGGGCACACGATTGACCCGAGCTGATCGTAAATTCGCGATAGATGATGTCTGAGCTATCCTTAAGCACCTGCTTCATCCACTCTAACCGAGCTTGTAAGCTTTGATCGTCAGCGAGGGCTGAAGCATCCATACGGCTTGGGGGGAGTGTCGGTGTTTTGCCTGACTTTCCCCCGAGGGAGTGTTTTCGACGTTGCAGCTTTCTTATGATACGCATGGAACTACCTCCTTCCTTAGCCGACTATTCCCAGTTAAGATGCGCCGTTGACAGGAGAAATATACTAATTTTTTGGCAAATCCGGAGTGAAGACCAACATCAATCGAAACGAGATTATTTTTGAAGCAAGTTGGTAATAAAGGGTAACGATATCATCAACAAGAATAGTCCAGTGGGGAAGGGTTCTCATGCCAAGAATAATGTTCCGAAATACGCACAAAAAGCGCAGTCCAATCCGAATCAGCGGGGAATCGCAAAGTAACACTTCGGCTGACGACTGCATCACACGGAGCGTTCATGCGTCGGTTGCGAGCATCGTTCGTCTCTTGAATGCTCCTGATGATTTAGTGACCCGGTTTATCTGCGGTGCTGAAGGGACTCCTCCATGCGCCATCGTGTGTATTGCCGGTCTAGCGGATTTGAAAATGATTAACGATCATATCGTTACATCCATACAGAAGGCGTATTCCGCCATTAACTGTTCTGAGCCCATCACCGGACAAGAATTGTACCGGCGGTTGGACAAGCAATTTCTATCGGTTCAAAAATATAAAACAACGCGATCCCTTGACATGATTCTCGTATCTTTGTTGTCTGGGGATACCGCGTTACTTATTGATGATCTGGATCAGGTTCTCCTGATTGGCAGTAAGAAATGGACAGGACGGAGCGTGGAGGAGCCCGAAACGGAAGCTCTAGTCCGCGGGCCGCGTGAAGGTTTTAACGAGAGCATTGAGACGAATGTTATCCTGCTTCGGCGGACGATCCGGGATCCGAAACTTCGATTCGATCCCTACCGCATTGGGGAACGTGGGAAGAAAGAGCTCATTATCGCTTATATCGATAGCATTGTGCATCCTGCGCTTGTCCAAGAGGTAAAACGAAGAGTCGAGTCGATCGATATTGACGATGCGCCGGAAAGCGGGATGATCGAGCAGCTCATCCAAGACAGCTTCTTAACACCGTTCCCTCTGATCCTGCATACGGAACGTCCGGATAAGGCTGCTTCAGCGATTCTACAAGGTAAAGTTGTGATATTACTGGAAGGTACGCCATTTGCGTTAATTATGCCAACGACATTCGAAACTCTAATGCAGTCACCGGAAGATTATTATGAGCGCTGGCTGATTGGATCTTTAATTCGGATCTTGAGATATACGGCGGTATTTGTATCGTTGACATTTCCATCGTTATACATCGCTCTAGTGTCCTTTCACCAAGGGTTGATTCCCTCCAAGCTGGCCTTTTCGATTGCGGCAGCTAGGGAAGGCGTGCCGTTCCCAGCCGTCATCGAAGCTTTTCTCATGGAATTGACGTTGGAGCTGCTCCGGGAAGCCGGGATCCGCCTGCCCAAGCCGGTCGGGCAAACGATCGGGATCGTAGGCGGTCTGGTCATCGGCGAAGCGGCGGTGCAGGCGGGGATTGTAAGTCCAATTATGGTCATTGTCGTTGCAGTGACGGCTATGTCTTCCTTTGCCATCCCTGCCTACAGCGCAGGTATTGCTTTCCGTATCTTGCGGTTTATTATTATGCTTGCCGCTTCCATGTTTGGGCTGTACGGGATCATCTTGACCCTCATTATGATCTGCATTCACCTGTCGAGATTAAATAGCTTCGGGGTTCCATATTTTACACCGTTGTCCCCCAGCTTCTATCGCGACTGGCGGGATATGATCATTCGAGCCCCGTTACCGATGTTGTCGAAGCGGCCTCAATTTTTGCAAACCAAAGATGAATCCAGGATGGGAAGTAGGGAGGGCGGTACATGAAGTCCTTTGAGTACGGAGATCGAGAAGTAGGCACCTATGAAGTGTTCGCCTCCGTTGCGAATATGCTCATTGGTTTCGGGTTGCTTACTTTGCCGCGTATCATCGTACAAAAGACACATTCTGTTGATGGGTGGGTATCGATTCTCATCGGCGGTGTTGGTGCCATATTCTTTTCGTGGATTGTCGCCAAGCTCATCAGCCGATTTCCAAAGCAGAACCTGTATGAAATCGGCGGTGCGGTCATCGGAAAGCCGCTGGCCCTCCTGATCACTCTTATGTTCGCTGTATATATGTTAGCATTCGTGGCTTATGAGACCCGAGGCGTTGCAAGCATTTCGCGCCTTTACTTGTTCGATCGGACACCGGTAGAGATCGTCAGCCTCGTCTTTCTCCTAGTGCTCATCTATGGCGTATCCGGACCTAGTGTGACCTTGTTCCGGTTAAATACATTGTTTTTACCCATCGTGATCATGCTGATCTTCGTCTTATTATTGATGAATATCAGCCATTTTGATTTCCATAACCTAATGCCGTTTTTTGTGACCGATTGGCGGGAGTTGGTGATAACTTCCAAGGAGTCGACCTTTTCATTTCTCGGGTTTGAGATTTTATTGTTCTATAATTCAATCCTCAACAACCCGAAGAAAGCCGTAAAAGCCTCCACCTTGGGGATGCTTATTCCGCTTATTCTCTATTTGCTCGTGTTTTTAATCACCTTGGGCATGTTTGGTGCTGAGGTGACCGCCAGCACGCTGTATCCCACGGAGGAGTTGGCCAAGCAAGTTGAGGTACCCGGGGGCTTTTTTGAACGGTTTGAGTCGATTTTTTTCTCAGTTTGGATACTTACGCTATTTAATTCAGCGGCGATGGCCTTCGATGTGTCTCTCTCGGCGATAGAAGCTGTATTTTCAAAAGCGAAGCGCATGGCGCTGGCGATTGGGTTAGGCCCGATTCTGTTCCTCATCATCATGCAGCCGCAAAATATAGATGAACTTCAGCTGTTTGCTGAATGGATTAGTTACGCTGGCATCGGGGTGGGGATGGTCATTCCAACCCTTCTGTTATTGTTGGCGATCCTGCGGGGGGTGAAGGGACGTGCGTAGAGTTTGCTGTGTTGGGTTCGCCGCACTAATCCTAGCCTTAGGGTTGACCGGTTGCTGGGACCGGGTCGAAATTGAAGATCGAGGGTTTGTCGTAGGGGCCGGAATCGATCTTGCCGATGAGGAAGAGGCGCAGAACGGGCAATTTATCCTTACCTACCAATTTGTCATTCCAGGGGGGCTGCAGGCAAGAGAAGGCGACAGTAAAAACGGGAGTTCTTCCAAAGCTTACTTTAACCTGTCTACTAACGCGAATACGATGTTTGCGGCGGCTCGCAAGATGTCCTATCAAACGAGCCGCAGCCCCTATTTGCAACATATGCGCATGATCCTGATTTCTCGGAAACTGTCTGAAAGCGGAGAGCTTGCCTCTGTATTGGATCTTTTCCTCCGTGACCATGAAATGCGTCGAGCCACGAAAATTATGGTGACGGAAGGAGATGCGCGTGAAGTACTGGCGACGAATCCGAAAAATGAGAAGCTCCCGGTGATGTTTTTTGAATCCACTTCACTAAATCCAACGAAGAGCTCCAGCATTTATCCGCCAACGAACATCGGAGAAGTCCAAGCCTACATCTTGTCCAAGAGCAGCTTCGCCCTTCCAATCATCCGTAAACTGGGAAATGAGGTTTCCGTATCGGGGACTGCGCTCTTCGACAATGCTCAGAAGCTGAAGGGGCTCCTGAACGAAGAGGAGACTTCGGGATTAAACATTTTACGCGGCACCGCCCAGGACGGGGTTCTGGAGATCCATGTGAATGACGAGTATATGGCGTATGAGATCAAAGGCTTGCGTCAGAGCATTCAGGCGGATGTGTCCGATCCCGAGCATATCCGGTTTACCATCCATCTGGAGTTGGAGGGAAACGTTGGTGAGACCCAGGAGCGATTGGATCTGCTTTCCGCTCATCAGCTTGCGGAACTCGAGGAGAAAACCGAGCAAGAAGTAATCCGCATCACCAATGGAACATTAACGAAGCTGCAGCAGGAATTTAGAGTGGATGTTCTTGATTTAGGAGACGAGCTGAATCGCAGGCATCATGCGCTTTGGCAGAGCATCAAGGACGATTGGGAGCAGGGCGAACGTTATTTTTCCCGATGCGATATCGAAGTAAAAGTCCGCGCCAAGATTCGCATCGTAGGTTCAACGTTGGAAACCAAATAAGGAAGGAGGAGAATAGCTCATGTGGAATATCGTGCGAGATCGGCTTCCTACCACGATGACCTGGGTCTGTGCAGTATTGTCGGCGGTGATTCCTTGGATTGTCTATTCCATCAATCAGGCGCTGCATCATTACGGGGATCCACCATGGAAGAGGAAGTGAATATCCGGGGCTTTTGACCTGCATCCCAATGAATAAAGCAGCAATAACCCCCCTTCCAAAACACGCCTTTAGGACTATTCAGGGCGGAGTAGGTTTGCGCGATATTTATATGTAAAGGTAGATTTTAGGCGGTGTACGCGCAGATTAAGAAGGGGGGGTTATATGAGAACTCACGTCATGGAGCTTCAGGAAGGGGATCGTCTGAGAACCGATGTGTTTAACCGAGCCGGGTTGCACATTCTTCCGAAGGGGACAAGCATTCATGCGGAGGAAATCGCCCTGCTGATTCGGCAGAGTATCGATTATGTCGATATCGAATTACGCGAAGGGGAAGTTACCCTGAACTCTAGCAAGAATTCAAGCTTTATCCAGCATTTGCGCGATAACTTTTATTTTACAGTGAAGGGGTATCAAACGTTATTTTTAGAGGCGCTGACGACCGGGAAGTTTAATCAATCCATGGTTGAGCAGCATTTGGTGCCTATGCTTGAGGTCCTGGATCGAAATAAGGATGTTGTGTCACTCCTGATCGCCTTCACGGAAGAGGATGTTAATATTTATAACCACTCATTGCAGGTGGGTCTGTTATCCTATTATATTGCCACTTGGTTGGGACACCCGCCAAATGAATGTTATGAAATTAGCAAGGCGGGGTATCTGCACGATATCGGGAAGAGTCAGGTGCGGCAATCCCTTCGCAACCGCGAGCATGAATTAACGGGGGAAGAACGGGAGGAAATGAATCGTCATACCTCCTACGGTTATGACATTATCCGCCGATCGACAGGGGAAGAAGTGACGGCTCTCGTCGCACTTCAGCATCATGAACGGGAAGACGGCTCCGGTTATCCGGCTGGCTTGCGCAAAGAGAAAATTCATCCTTATGCCGAAATCGTTGCGGTAGCGAATGAATACATAGCGATGACGTCTCCAGACGCATCAGGTTCGCGGCAGGATATCTTGACGGTGCTGCGAAACATTTATAATCTCGGCTTCGGCAAGCTGAATGAGAAGGCGGTTCAAGCGTTGACGGCCAATCTTCTGCCGAATTTCATCGGGAAGAAAGTGAAACTAAGCAACGGTGAAACGGCGACGATTGTTTGGAACAACCCTACTGATATTTTCAAACCGTTGGTGCAAATCGACGAGTGGCAGTTCCGGGATTTGTCGAGAGAACGAAATATCGATTTAGTGCATGTGTTTATGTAAAATTACATAAATCCAGTGGAAGCAACCCGCACTCCATCGAAGGAGCAAGGGTTGTTTTTTATTTAGTTGAGACCCCTTGTACGCCAAACTTTTCTGAGCGTCGTCAGACGGGTACAATAGGTGTCGAGGAAGTAAAATGGAGGCGCTTATGGAGAAGACGAGAATCCTAATCATCGACGACGAAGCGGCTATTGCCGATTTGTTGGCTTACGGGTTGTCTAAGGAAGGGTTTGACACCCGCACCGCCGGAAGCGGAGCCGAAGGGCTGGAGCTGATGAAGACGTTCCAGCCGGATCTTTTGTTGCTGGACTGGATGCTGCCGGACCAAAGTGGTCTGGACATTTGCAAGAAAGTAACGGCTGTTTACAACCTTCCAATTCTGATGATTACGGCAAAATCCGATATTACTGATAAAATTCTGGGTCTGGAATTTGGGGCGGACGACTACATTACGAAGCCGTTTGATTTGCGAGAGGTGGTCGCCCGAATCCGTACGATCCTTCGGCGGGTTCAGCCTGCCGCCGGCGGGCTTGAAACTTCTCCGCAGGAAGAGCGGATTCGCTTCAAGAACATTGAGGTCATCGAAAGCGAAAGGCTCGTACGCAAGGACGGAGAGCCTGTAGATTTAACCCCAAAGGAATTTGATCTGCTGCTGCGTCTGTATCATCACCGGGGCAAAATCTATACGCGTTCGGAGCTGCTGGATCTCGTGTGGGGGTATGACTTTCCTGGCGATACGCGCACCGTTGACACGCATATCCAGCGATTGCGCAAAAAGCTCGACGCGAGCGACCTGATCACAACCGTGTTTGGTGTCGGGTATAAATTCGAGAAACAGGTGGACTAGGCGATGGTTCGCACGATTCGAGGGAAGTTTCTTGTCGGCTTTTTTCTCATCTTTGCCCTGTCCTTTCTATTGCTGAATCAAACGGTAGACCACCTCATTCAGAGGAACAACCAGAGCATCATCACGGACGACTTGATTGGTCTGAAGAAAAACAGCAACATCTATGTTCGGCAGGCGTTCTTAATCAATCACTTCACGAACGACGATCTCTATTTCGGGCAAATGGCTGAAGAGATTGTCAGTGACCTGAAACGGGCGACCTCCAGCGAGGTCAGCGCCTATACGGTGGACGGGGTGCTGCTTCATGCCTCATCCAATGAGGCGTTTGCCGGTGCAACTGATGAGGATTTAAAGCAAGCGCTCGAGGGCAAAACCGCCTACACGATCACCTATAAACAAGGGACGGCCGCCGTGCATTACTCCTACCCGGTGATCATTGATGGAAGTCATGTGGGAATCTTGCGGTTTGCCAAGGACTTCTCTTTGCTGTACGAGCAGAGCGATACCATTCTGAAGACCATCACGTATTTGGCTTTTGGCATATTGGCTGTAGCTTTCTTATTTTCTTATTTGTTGTCCCGTAATCTGACGATTCCCCTGGTCAAGCTCAGCAATGCCTCGAGCGAAGTGATGAAGGGGAATCTGGACGTGCGCATTGACGTCAAACCGACGCGGCGGGATGAAATTGGTCGACTGGCCGCGAACTTTAACGAGATGATCGGACAGATCAAGCAGCAAATTGCTCGCATCGAACGAGACCGCGACCGCCTGGAGCGTTTAAATCGGCAGCGGAAAACCTTCTTCGACAATGTGACCCATGAACTGAAGACGCCGCTGACTTCCATTCTTGGATATGCAGAAATCATCCGCCAGCAAGGGGAGTCGGATCGGGCTTTTTTTGAGAAAGGCATGAACCATGTCGTTCAAGAAAGTGAGCGATTACATGGGATGGTACTGAGATTGTTGGAATTATCGCGGGAAACGGCAGGCAGCGAAGAGTTCAAACAGGTGGACACGGGACAACTGTTGCGCGATACGTGCGAGGCACTGGCCTTTAAAGCCAAGCGCTACCATAAATCGATAGACAGCGAGATCGAGGAAGGGCTTCACGTCTACGGACAGGAAGACCGCATCCGGCAGATCTTCATCAATTTGCTGGACAACGCGATTAAATACAGCAAGCCGCATTCGGAGATTGAAGTTCAAGCCAAGCGGGCGGGGGAGCAGGTTCGTTATCGATTTGCCAACCTGGGGGAGACAATTCCACCGGAACAATTAAACGAAATCTTCGAGCCGTATTATGTCCCTGAGCGGCATGGTGCGAAGGAGACGGGGAGCGTCGGTTTGGGACTTGGTATCGTGAAATCGATCGTGGATGATCATGGAGGGGCTGTTCGGATGACGAGCGAAAACGAATTGACCACGGTTGTGGTGGAGCTGCCATTCATGAAGTCGGAAGGAGAGTTGGCATGAAACTGCGGATATGGATGATCGCTGTATCGTTGTTGATCGCGGTCACTCTACTGCCCGGCTGTATTGGCAGACCCCAGACCCAGACGATCATTATCCCGGATGCGGAGGAAAGTCAACATGCAGACGAGCCTACGGGGCCCTTCAAGGTTGAGAAAATCTATCGAATTCCTCTCGCTGCCAAAGGCGGACTATTGGGGTGGTTTGGTACCGATTCTTTGCTAGGGGGTTATAACGGAACCAACGGATCGCAAATTCTCGAGGAAATCAAGCCCCCATATGAGGACTTGCAGAAGGTTCGCGCATTGGGGGCCAAGCAGTACGTTTTCAATCTATCCCCGGACGGCAAGCGAATTGCCGCCATTGAGGAGAAGGGAAGCCATTATGAGCTTCAGCTGTTGTCTCTGACCGGAGAAGCAGATCTCAAGCTTAAAACCATGGACACTTCTGAGCTCACGACGAAACAGTTTACTTGGTCGGACAACAGTCGGTATCTCGCCTTCACTAATTATGTATCGGAACCTCAAGTGACAGGTCAATCTGAGATCGTGGTCTACAACATGCAAAATAGGACTTCCGAAACTTACAAGATTCCGATTCTGAAGGACGGGCAGGCGGAATTGTACAACTCAGTCCATATTTCCGATGACGGGAACAACGCATTTCTTCTTGTCCAACGGATCGATGAAACGAGGCTGGTGGTCGGAAAGCTAAAGAACGGTGAATTTGTCGCCCAATATGAGCATGAGCTAAGCGGGTATGGCCAAGCCGCATGGCTCAATGACAATCAAGTAGCCTTCCTAAGTCAGGACGGGACGTTGTATGCATACGATTTGCGGAATGAGGCAGTGGCTGTGCTGCTGGATTATGCCCTTACCTTCGAGCTGTCAAGGGACCGTCACACCATCGCCTATAGTAAGGAAGATGGTACCTTGCTTGCTGGTAGAGTACAGGGCAACAATATAATCAATGCGAGTCCAATATATCAGGGGGTGCTGCCCTACCAGATGTCCTGGAGCGAGGATAATCGAAAATTGTTGATCTTTGGCGGGAGAAGTCTGATTGGGTCGCAGGGGCCTGCCGCTATGCCAAGCACGGAATTTGCGGTTCAAGAATCCGATCGGCTGCCCTTCATTATCGAATTGAAATAACGTTTTGCAGCAACAGGAGCGTGAATTTGAAACGCTCCTGTTTTTTTGTGTTTACAGATTGGAGACATTTTGTTGACAACTCGGTCAAACGATGGTGACATCTCCCCTTTACGATGAAGGTGGCCAAAAAACAGGAAATGCGCTATCGTCATGCGGCCGAAAGGAGTATAGGACGTTGAAAACATCAATCAAAACAAGAGCAATAACGTCGGCAGCGGTGAGTTTCATCCTATTGTTTTCACTAGCTGCCTGTCATGGTGGGGGAGGAGCGTCTCCAAATCCCCAAATCGGTGAATCGGACAACCACGTGGGCGAACCGCCAAGCCAGGATCCCGATGACGTTGGAAAAACAACGTTGGTTCTGTCGAGCTTTTTTCCAGATACTCGTCTGGAGAAGCTGGTCAACCAATATGAAAAGATCCACCCGGAGGTGGACATCCAACTTCAGTTCGTGCAATCCGATGATGCTCATTTGGAGGCGGAGATGGAGAAATATCTGACCCAAACGAATACGGCCATGCTGGCAGGAAAGGGGCCGGATTTGCTCATCCTGGATGATTTACCGGCCGCCAATTATGTAAAGAACGGACTGCTTGTTAACTTCGATGAGTTGATCGCACAAGATCCTACTTTTAAGAAAACGGACTATTTCTCAAATATATTGGACAATGCCAAGCTTGGCGGCGGCTTGTACGCGATGCCGACTTCATTCTTCCTGCTCGGACTGGCCGGCGACGAAGAAGCGCTCGCGAAGGCTGGAGTGCAGATCAACTCGCCTGCCGATTACTTCGAATCGCTAAAAAGCTATCGGAGTCCAAACATGAAGCTTTACGTCAAGCCGCATGCCCAAGACGTGGGGGCCGGCGGGTACTTTCAACCGTATCAAAGCATCGGATTGAATCGCAGCTCCAAAGCCAAGGAACAAGCCTGGGACTTCGTGAAATTTATGATCTCGAATCAAGTGCCGGTCGATCCGAACCATGCCGGCTTCCCGCTCAATAAGCAGCTTTACAAGCAGGAAGTCGAACAGTTGAAAAAAGAAGGGGGCGTACAAACCGCCAAGGAGGGCCCATTGAAGGGGGTACCCGTCCAAGTCGAGCTGGACAAGCTGGTTGCGTTTGAGCAGTTTCTGACCGGTGCAACCCATATGGTATCTAAATTTCAGCCGGATCAACTGTCGGAAATCATTACTGAAGACTCCAAAGCTTTCTTCAGCGGGCAAAAATCCGCTGAGGACGTCGCCGGCCTGATCCAAAACAAGGTCACGACGTATCTCAATGAATAGCAGCAGTGATCATGAACAGCACGGATCCGATTCTGGGAGAGGGTCGGTTCCGATTTGAGGGAGATAGAGAACACTCGGAGGAGAAGTTATGGGGAAAAGTGGGAAGATCGCGTATTTCGTGGCTGTCTTGGGGATCATTATGGTTTTGCTGTCCTTAGGGGGTGTGATTACCCTTGGTGGTGAGAAGCACGGAGGTTCCGTTCATCGGTTCTTGTCGTCCGGACCGGCGGTTGGTGAGGAAAGGGCCGTTCCCGGCGGAACCGCCGGGAAGTACCGGATCGTCATTGATCCCGGACATGGCGGGAAGGATCCGGGAGCGACCAGCATGAGCGGCAGAGAAGAGAAGGATTTTACGTTGGCCCTAGCGGAGAAGGTCTATGAACGACTTGAGCAGGATCCGATGTTCGAACCCGTATTAACTCGTACAAGTGATGAGTTTATCGAGCTGGAGGATCGGTCCAAGGTCGCCAACGAGCTGCATGCAAATGCATTCATCTCTTTGCATGGCAACACGTATGAAGGGTCGGAGCCAGTGTCCGGCACGGAGACGTATTACTACAACAGAGGAGACGGCAGTTATGAACTGGCGGAGATGATCCACCAGCATTTAATCGAAGCCTTGGGTTTTCGGGACAGGGGCGTTCGTCAAGAAGGCTGGAAAGTGCTGCGAACGAGCGAAGTTCCAGCGGTTCTGGCCGAAATCGGGTTTCTGACCAACGCGGAGAATGAGTCGGTCTTATTTAGTGAAGCGGGGCAGGACAAAGCTGCGCAAGCGATAGTGGATGCGCTCAAACGCTATTTCGGAAAATAAACCCGGGAGAAACGGCAGGATTACCTGCTGTTTCTCCCGTCGTCATAACTGAGCTGCCATTCAATGCCGTACTTGTCCGTTACATTGCCGTAACAAGGGCTCCAGAATGTTTCCTGCAGCTCCATCTTCACCGTTCCGCCCTCCTTGAGACGCTCAAACGCGGCGGTGATTTCCTCTCGATTGGTGCTGACCAGCGCCAAACTGATATTCGTTCCAACGGTATAAGGGGAGCCTGGGAACACGTCGGAGAACATCAGATGACTGCCGCTTACCTGCAGATTGGCGTGCATGACCCGATCCTTTGCTGCTTCGGGAAGCGCATAATCCGGTTCAGCTGCATGCGCTTCGCCGTAGGTCATGATTTGCGGGCGCTCCACACCAAACGCTTGGGCGTAAAACTCCACCGCTTCACGGCAGTTGCCGTCGAAATACAAATATGCGTCAATCGGCATATCCTTCTCCTCCTCTTAAATAACTCTCTTTGTGCATAGACTCCCTTAAAGCTTACCCAGAATCCACCAACTTGAATCAGACACAATCCATAAATGGGATATATTAACTCAAGATTTATTTCACTATTTCCAAAAGACATTCGATGGAAGATAGGAGGAAAATACAGTAAACTAGAGATTTTTTGTTTACATTACGATAATATAATTCGTAAATTAATATCATAAAGATGC